>JAZUFU010000117.1:0-18986 GCA_045640865.1 Acutalibacteraceae bacterium
GGCAGAATGAAAGTGCGCTTTGACGAAAGCAGGCTGAGTTCTGACAACATTTGCGCCTGCGTCAGCTCGGCAGGCTATTCAGCGGCTGAGGAAAACGCCGCTGAAAAAGGCTCAAAGGAGCGGAGAAATCAACAGCGTTCAGCGGAAATCAGCGACAGCAAAAGTATGAAAAGACGGCTGATTTGCTCGATAATTTTACTCGTTCCGCTGATGTATATTGCCATGGGCGAGATGCTCGGGCTGCCCCTCCCCTCTTTTTTAAAGGGTGCGGAAAACGCGCTGTTCTCGGCGTTCACGCAGTTTCTCATCACGATTCCCGTGTTCATTCTTAACCGAAAATTCTTCATTTCGGGCTTTAAGTCGCTCATAAAAAGAGCGCCGAACATGGACTCTCTCGTTGCTCTCGGCGCGTCTGCATCAATGATTTACGGCATTTTTGCGATTTATCGGCTCATTTCCGCGCTGAAAACGGGAGACAGCGAGCTTCTTCACAGATACGCGCACTCGCTTTATTTTGAGTCGGGCGCGACAATTCTGACGCTCGTAACCGTAGGCAAATATCTTGAAACGCTTTCAAAGGCGAAGACCTCCGAGACGCTCGAAAAGCTCGCGTCCCTTGCGCCGAAAACCGCGAATATAATAAGAAACGGCGTGGAAATCAACATTCCTGCCGAGAATATTGCCGTCGGCGACACGGTGGTTATCCGCCCCGGGGAGAGCATTCCCGTTGACGGAACGGTGGTTTCGGGCGGCGGTTATATCGACCAGAGCGCGATTACGGGCGAGAGCATACCCGTCAGAAAGGCTAAGGGCGACACGGTGATTTCCGCCACGGTGTGCAAAAGCGGAAGTTTTTATTTCACCGCGTCAGATGTCGGCGACGACACAACGCTTGCAAAAATCATTAAATTAGTTGACGAGGCAGGCAGTTCCAAAGCTCCGATTGCCCGTCTTGCGGATAAAATCAGCGGCATTTTTGTGCCGACGGTTATAATTATTGCGATAATCACCCTCGCCGCGTGGCTGATTGCGGGCAAAGGGTTTGAATTTGCGCTCAACTGCGCCGTTTCGGTGCTTGTTATCTCCTGCCCGTGCGCCCTCGGGCTTGCAACGCCCGTTGCGATTATGGTCGGCACAGGCAAGGCGGCTGAGAACGGGATTCTCATTAAATCCGCCGCCGCGCTTGAAACTCTCCACTCGGCGGACACGGTTGTTTTTGACAAGACGGGCACACTTACTAAGGGTAAGCCGTCCGTTACGGATATTATTCCGCTCGGGGTCGGCAGTAATGAGCTTCTCGCTCTTGCCGCCGCGCTTGAAAGCAAAAGCGAACATCCGCTCGGCAAAGCGATAGTGGAAAAAGCCGCGGAGAAAAAACTGACAATTCCCAATGCGGAGGAGTTTGAATCCGTTTCGGGCAGAGGCGTGAAAGCAAAAATCGGCGGCGAAATCTGCCTTTGCGGAAACGCGGCGTTCATGAATGAAAACGGCATTGAGCCGGGCTGCCGCGCGGAGACTGAAAAGCTCTCGTCAGAGGGCAAAACGCCGATAATTTTTGCAAAAAGCGGCACAGTAATCGGCATAATCGCCGTTGCGGACACGGTGAGAGAATCGAGCGTTTCGGCAATTAAAAAATTGCAGAAATCGGGCATTGACACGGTGCTTCTGACGGGCGACAACGCTCTGAGCGCAAAGGCAATCGGCGGAGAGCTCGGCATAAAAACCGTGATTTCTGATGTACTGCCTGCCGAAAAGGAAAAGCAGATACACTTTTTGCAGGAACAGGGCAAACGAGTTGCCATGATAGGCGACGGCATTAACGACTCCCCCGCCCTCACGCGCGCCGATGTGGGAATCGCCATAGGCAGCGGCACGGATATTGCAGTGGAATCGGCGGATATTGTGCTGATAAAAAGCTCACTTACAGACGCGGTTACAGCGTTCAGGCTCAGCCGCTCTGTTATGAAAAATATAAAAATGAACCTTTTCTGGGCGTTCTTTTATAACGCTTTGGGAATTCCGCTTGCGGCAGGCGCGTTTTACCCCGCGTTCGGAATTCTTTTAAGCCCGATGATAGGCTCACTCGCAATGAGCTTAAGCTCGCTGTGCGTTGTGCTGAACGCGTTGAGGCTCAGAAAATTCAAAGGCGAAAACGAAGAAATAACCGACAAAGGAGAAATGAAAATGATTAAGGTTTTAAAGGTTGAAGGCATGATGTGCGAGCACTGCAAGGCGCGCGTAATCAAGGTACTTGAGGGCGTTGACGGCGTGAAATCTGCTGAGGTTGACCTCGCCGCAAAGACCGCGACGGTTGAGCTTTCGGGAGATGTTGCGGACGAAATTCTTGTTGCCGCCGTTACAGATGCGGGTTACGAAGCGGAAATCAAATAACAAATGAATATCTGGACAGCAAAAAATTGGCAGAAAACATATGCGGACAGCGGCGTCAGAAAAGGGCTTTATCTGAAAACCGACCGTGATGTTGATGATGAAGTCAGACAGGCGTGTAAGGATTTTTGCCAATGGCTCAGAAGCAATTATGATTTTCCTATCCGCGTTCCGATTTATCTGAAGGCGTCATACAGAATAAAGGCTATGGACGGAGAACAGGTCTCCGCAACATTTTTTGAGCCTTATGACCCTCTGACAGAGCCGTACATCCGCATTGCGGCAGGTGATTATGACGAAATGAAAAGAGAATACGGAAAAGAAAATGCGCTGGTTTCGATTTTATTATCGGCTGCGCATGAGTTGACGCATTATTTTCAGTGGATTAACGGTATTCAGCTGACTGAGCTCGGCTATGAACGGCAGGCAAAGAGGTATGCGGAGTTAATTCTTGATGAATACGCCGAAACAAGAGAACATCTGTAAACAGCAAAAGCGTTATTTCTGTTTAAATGAGTAAAAATTTTTCGCGGAGGTAATTTTATGATTATCTCCGCGAATTGCATTTTAATGCGGGGTACGGATAAGCCGTACCCCGCACACATTTTGTTATAACAATACAGATATTATGGATAAACTTCCGCATCGTTCTCACAATTATAAGATTTTATCCGTGATACCCCGAAATCAGAATAAGCCTGAGATTTTGCCGTTTTCGTCAACGTCGATTTTCTCTGCCGCGGGAACCTTGGGAAGACCGGGCATAGTCATGATGTCGCCTGTGAGGACAACTATGAAGCCTGCGCCTGCGGAAACCTTGACATTCTTAACCGTAACGGTGAAGTCCTCGGGTGCGCCGAGCTTTGCGGGATCGTCAGAGAAGCTGTACTGTGTCTTGGCAACGCATATCGGCATTTTGTCATAGCCGAGAGCTGTGAGCTGTGCAATCTGCTTCTTTGCGTTAGGCATAACTGTTATGCCGCTGCCGCCGTAAATCTTCTTGACAACTGCTTCGATTTTCTCCTCGATTGTGCCGTCAAGCTCGTATGAGAATGTGAAGTCGCCTTTTTCCTCTTCGCAGAGACGGACAACCTCTTTTGCGAGAGCTTCGCCGCCTTTGCCGCCCTCAGCCCATACGGTTGAAAGAACGGTGTTAACGCCGAGCTCACGGCATTTGGCGATGATGAAGTCGATTTCAGCGTCTGTATCTGTCGGGAAACGGTTAACAGCAACAACGCAGGGAAGTTTATAGACATTCTTGATGTTGGAAACGTGGCGGAGGAGGTTGGGAATACCCTTTTCGAGAGCTTCGAGGTCCTCTGTGGCAAGAGATTTCTTGTCAAGACCGCCGTGCATTTTAAGAGCTCTGACTGTTGCAACAACAACAACCGCGTCGGGAGTAAGACCTGCCATGCGGCACTTGATGTCAAAGAATTTCTCAGCGCCGAGGTCTGCGCCGAAGCCTGCCTCTGTTACTGTGTAGTCGCCCATTTTAAGAGCGAGCTTTGTTGCCATAACGGAGTTGCAGCCGTGAGCGATGTTTGCGAAAGGTCCGCCGTGAACGAATGCGGGTGTGCCCTCAAGAGTCTGAACAAGGTTGGGCTTGATAGCGTCCTTGAGAAGAGCTGTCATTGCGCCGACTGCCTTGAGGTCGCCTGCCGTAACGGGCTTGTCGTCGTAGGTATAGCCTACGATAATTCTTGAAAGTCTTTCTTTAAGGTCTGTGATTGAGTTTGCAAGGCAGAAAACAGCCATGATTTCACTTGCAACGGTGATGTCGAAGCCGTCCTCACGGGGAGTGCCGTTTGCTTTGCCGCCGAGACCGTCAGCTATGAAGCGAAGCTGTCTGTCGTTCATATCGACACAGCGTTTCCATGTGATTTTGCGAACGTCAATACCGAGAGCGTTGCCCTGCTGAATGTGGTTGTCGAGCATAGCCGCAAGGAGGTTGTTTGCCGCGCCGATTGCGTGGAAGTCGCCTGTGAAGTGGAGGTTGATGTCCTCCATGGGAACTACCTGAGCGTAGCCGCCGCCTGCCGCGCCGCCTTTAACGCCGAAAACAGGGCCGAGTGAAGGCTCACGAAGCGCAACGGTAACATCCTTGCCGATTCTTGAAAGACCGTCTGCAAGACCGATTGTGGTTGTGGTTTTGCCCTCGCCTGCGGGTGTGGGAGTGATAGCTGTTACAAGGATGAGCTTGCCGTTTTCCTTGTCTGTCTCTTTAAGAAGAGCGGGGTCAACCTTTGCCTTGTATCTGCCGTACTGCTCAATGTACTTTTCGTCAACGTGAGCTTTCTCGGCGATTTCGGTGATGGGTTTCATTTCGCACTGCTGGGCGATTTCGATATCTGATAAATAAGCCATGGTTTTTTACACTCCTTTAATATATCGGGAACTCAGCGCAAAGCTTCTGAACTCCGTTGAAAATCTTGTCCTTATTGCCGTCGAAGTCATAAATCGCGTCAGCAATCCAGTCTGCGATGAGCTTCATTTCGGGCTCCTTGAAGCCTCTTGTGGTAACGGCGGGTGTGCCTACACGAAGACCGCTTGTAACAAACGGGCTTGCGGGGTCGTTGGGAACTGTGTTTTTATTGGCTGTGATGTGAACCTCGTCAAGTCTTGCTTCAAGCTCCTTGCCCGAGATGCCTGTATCAACAAGGTTGAGCAGGATAAGGTGATTATCCGTGCCGCCCGATACCATTTTTATTCCGCGCTCGTTAAAGCCCTTTGCCATAGCCGCGGCGTTAGCAACAATCTGCTTGCCGTAAGCCTTGTAATCGTCTGTCATGGCTTCGCCGAGAGCAACAGCCTTTGCCGCGATGATGTGCATGAGAGGGCCGCCCTGAACGCCCGGGAAAATAGCCTTGTCAATCGCTTTCGCGAACTGCTCTCTGCAAAGAATCATGCCGCCTCTGGGGCCTCTGAGTGTCTTATGAGTTGTGGTGGTAACGATATCCGCATACGGTACGGGTGAGGGATGAACGCCTGCGGCAACAAGACCTGCAATATGAGCCATGTCAACCATGAGGTATGCGCCGACTTTATCTGCGATTTCACGGCAGCGCGCGAAGTCGATAACTCTTGAATATGCGCTCGCGCCGACAACAATAAGCTTCGGCTTGTTGGCAAGGGCGATTTTTTCCATCTCGTCATAGTCGATTGTTTCTGTTACGGGGTCAACGCCGTACTGAACGATGTTGAAATATTTGCCCGAAATATTAACGGGTGAGCCGTGGGAAAGATGACCGCCCTGCTGAAGATTCATGCCCATAACCGTGTCGCCCGGCTGAAGGAGAGCAAAGAAAACCGCAAGGTTTGCGTTCGCGCCGCTGTGAGGCTGAACATTCGCGTGCTCCGCGCCGAAAAGAGCCTTTGCTCTGTCGCGCGCGATATCCTCAACAACGTCAACGCACTGACAGCCGCCGTAATATCTCTTTCCGGGGTAGCCCTCCGCGTATTTGTTGGTGAGCACGCCGCCTGCCGCGAGAAGAACGGCAGGAGAAACGATGTTTTCACTTGCAATAAGCTCGATGTTTCCGCGCTGACGGTCAAGCTCCGCTGAACACGCCTTTGCAACATCGGGGTCGTAATTCAATAATTCTTCAAAAAAGTTCATAATATCACCATTTTATTTAAAATATTTAACTGCGGCGGAGAACATCTTTATGTCATAATCGCCGTCAACATTTTTGTAAAGACCGCTGCCGATACGCTCGCTGTGTCCCATTTTGCCGAAAACTCTGCCGTCGGGTGATGTGATGCCCTCGACAGCGTACATTGAGCCGTTGGGATTAAAGTGAACATCGGAGGTCGCGTTGCCGTCAAGGTCAACATACTGAGTAGCTATCTGACCGTTTGCCTCGAGCTGTTTTATAAGCTCCTCGCTCGCGTAGAATCTGCCCTCGCCGTGAGAAATCGGCACGCTGTAAATATCGCCGACATTCGTCATTGAAAGCCACGGAGATTTGTTTGATGCAATTCTCGTGCGGACAATTCTTGACTGATGGCGCGCAATTGTGTTGAATGTGATTGTGGGGCAGGTTTCGTCTGTGTCGATAATCTTACCGTAAGGCACAAGACCGAGCTTTATAAGAGCCTGGAAGCCGTTGCAGATACCGCACATAAGACCGTCGCGCTTTTCGAGAAGCTCGGTTACGCCCTCTTTAATTGCGGCGTTTCTGAAGAATGCGGTGATGAATTTACCGCTTCCGTCAGGCTCGTCGCCGCCCGAGAAGCCGCCCGGAATGAAAATCATCTGAGCCGTCTTGATTTTCTCGGCAAAACTCTCAACGCTGCGCTGAATATCGGCAGATGAAAGGTTATTGATAACCATGATTTCGGGCTCAGCTCCCGCGTCGCGCATAGCCTTTGCGGAGTCAAACTCGCAGTTAGTGCCGGGGAATGCGGGGATAAGAACCTTGGGCTTCGCGGTTTTAATCGCGGGTGCGGGATATGAAGCCGCTTTATACTCAAAGTTCTTGACGGGGAATTTTTCGTCCTTGATATTGCAGGAATAAACGCTTTCGAGCTTGTCCTCATATATCTTAAGAAGCTCGCAGGCGCAGACTTTTTCGTTGCCGAGTGTGAACGCTTTTTCGTCTGTTACCGTGCCGACGGTGAAGTCGCCCTCGGTGTCATCGGTAACCTCAACGAGGAATGAGCCGTAGCCGTAAGCGAAAATCTTTTCCGCTGTGAGGCCCTCGCAGAACTTAAAGCCGAAGCCGTTGCCGAACGCCATTTTCATGACAGCCTCGCCTATGCCGCCTAAGCCTAATGTGTAGCAGGCAACCGCCTTGCCGCTTCTCATGAGAGCTGTGATTTTATCGAACAGACCTAAAAGTGAAGCTGTTTCGGGAAGTCCGTTTTCATCGTATTCGGGAGCAAAAAGGATTACCCTGTCCCCTGCTTTCTTGAACTCGGGAGAAACAATGCTCTGCACCTTGTCGGTTGTTACGGCGAATGAAACGAGCGTGGGCGGAACATCGAGGTCTTCAAAAGAGCCGCTCATTGAGTCCTTGCCGCCGATTGCGCCGATGCCGAGATTTTTCTGAGCCTCAAACGCGCCTAAAAGAGCCGCAAGGGGCTTGCCCCAGCGTTTGCCGTCCTTGTTCGGATGCTCAAAATATTCCTGGAAAGTGAGATAGACGTCCTCGAACTTCGCGCCTGTCGCGATAAGCTTGCTGACTGACTCAACAACAGCGAGATACGCGCCGTGGAACGGGCTTTTCTCTGTAATGAACGGATTGTAGCCCCACGCCATAAGTGAGCAGTCGTCGGTGTGCTTCTTCTCAACAGAAATCTTCTGAACCATTGCCTGAATGGGAGTGAGCTGATTTTTGCCGCCGAAGGGCATAAGCACCGTGCCCGCGCCGATTGTGGAGTCGAAACGCTCTGAAAGTCCGCGTTTAGAGCAGATATTGAGGTCGTCGGCTGTCTTTTTGAGATTCTCAGCGAAAGTGCCGCTGATTTCTTTATCGTATTTCTTTGATTTTTCGGGAGTGATGAAAATGTGCTTGTCCGCGCCGTTGGAGTTGAGGAACTCACGGCTGACATCAACGATTACATTGCCGTTCCACTTCATTGTGAGCCTCGGCTCAGCCTTGACAACCGCAACGGGGCACGCCTGAAGATTTTCGCTCTTGGCGATAGCGAGGAAAGCATCGACATTTTCTTTTTCGATTACAACAGCCATTCTCTCCTGAGATTCGCTGATTGCAAGCTCTGTGCCGTCAAGTCCCTCGTACTTCTTGGGAACGGCGTTAAGGTCGATATCAAGACCGTCCGCAAGCTCGCCGATAGCAACCGAAACGCCGCCTGCGCCGAAATCGTTGCAGCGTTTAATCATGCGGCAGGCTTCGCCGTTTCTGAAAAGACGCTGTAATTTTCTTTCTTCGGGAGCGTTGCCCTTCTGAACCTCTGCGCCGCAGGTTTCAACTGAATGGGCATTGTGAGCCTTAGATGAGCCTGTCGCGCCGCCGATACCGTCGCGTCCTGTGCTGCCGCCTAAAAGGATAACAACATCGCCGGGTGCGGGAACTTCACGGCGTACATTTTCTTCGGGAGTTGCGGCGATAACCGCGCCGATTTCCATTCTCTTTGCGGCGTAGCCGTCGTGATAGATTTCATCGACAATGCCTGTGGCAAGACCAATCTGATTGCCGTATGACGAATAGCCTGCCGCGGCGGTTGTAACGATTTTGCGCTGAGGAAGCTTGCCCTTGATTGTTTCGCTTACGGGCTTCAAGGGGTCAGCCGCGCCTGTAACACGCATCGCGCCATAGACATAGCTTCTGCCCGAAAGCGGGTCGCGGATTGCGCCGCCTATGCAGGTCGCCGCGCCGCCGAAAGGCTCAATCTCGGTGGGATGATTGTGGGTTTCGTTTTTGAAAAGAAGCAGCCACGGCTCGGTTTTGCCGTCCGCCTCAATGTTTATTTTAACCGTGCAGGCGTTGATTTCTTCACTTTCGTCAAGTTTTTCGAGCTTGCCGTGAGCCTTGAGGTATTTCACCGCGAGGGTTGCAATGTCCATAAGGCAAATGGGCTTCGTTCTGCCGAGCTCTTTTCTGACTGCCATGTAATCGTCATATGCGCTCTGGAGCAGCTCATCCTCAAACTCAACGCCGTCAATAACCGTTAAGAATGTTGTGTGGCGGCAATGGTCTGACCAGTAGGTGTCAATCATGCGTATTTCTGTAATTGTGGGGTCGCGCTTTTCGCTTTTGAAATAGTCCTGACAGAAAGCGATGTCGTCGGCATCCATTGCAAGACCGTAGTCGGCGACGAACTTTTCAAGCTCCGCTCTGTCGTATTCAATGAAGCCGTCAAGAGTTCTGACGGTTGTGGGGATTTCGTAATTGACAACGAGAGTTTCGGGCTTCTCGAGCGCGGCTTCTCTCGCCTCAACGGGGTTGATAACATACTTCTTAATCTCGTCAATGTCGCTGTCGGTTATGTCGCCGTAAAGAGCATATACCTTTGCCGAACGGATAAGCGGACGCTCGCCCTGAGAGATTATCTGAATGCACTGAGCCGCGGAGTCCGCTCTCTGGTCAAACTGACCCGGCAGGAACTCAACGGCAAAAACTGCCGCGCCGTTTAAATCGGGATTTTCGCAGGCGATGTCAACCTGCGGCTCTGAAAATACGGTCTTGACCGCATAATCAAAAAGCTCAGCGGTGATATTTTCCGCGTCATAGCGGTTGATAACACGCACTTTTTTAAGATTTTTTATACCTAAAAGAGAAGTCGCGTCGCCGAAAAGCGCCTTTGCCTCGTTGGCAAGCTCCTCTTTCTTTTCAACAAAAATTCTGTAAACCATTTATTTTTCCTCCGCCGCTCTGAGGGCTCTTGCGCCGATGTCCTTACGGTAAAAAGCGTTGCCGAACTGAATCTTTTTAACGGAATCGTAGGCTTTGCCGATAGCTTCCCCCAGTGTGTCGGCTGTTTCGGTTACGCCGAGAACTCTGCCGCCGTTTGTGAGAAGTTTACCGTCCTCAGCCTTTGCGCCCGCGATATAAACGCTCGCTTTAACATCGTCGTCCATAGTGATTTCATAGCCTTTTTCGTACTTCACGGGATAGCCCTCCGACGCCATGATTACACAGCAGGCATTTTCATCGCTGAACTGAACCTGCTCGGCTGTAAGAGTGCCGTTAGTAACCGACTGCATGATTGTGAGCAAATCGCTCTTTAAAAGAGGAAGCACAACCTGCGTTTCGGGGTCGCCGAAGCGGCAGTTATACTCGATTACCTTTACGCCGTCCTTTGTAGCCATAAGTCCGAAATAAAGACAGCCCTTGAAGGTTCTGCCCTCGGCGTTCATGGCGTTGATTGTGGGAATGAAGATTTTTTCCATGCACTCCGCCGCGACAGCATCGGTGTAATACGGGTTGGGAGCGATTGTGCCCATGCCGCCCGTGTTGAGACCTTTGTCGCCGTCAAGGGCGCGCTTGTGGTCCATTGAAGAAATCATCGGAACAACCGTCTTGCCGTCTGTGAAAGAGAGCACGGAAATTTCGGGGCCCTCTAAAAACTCCTCAATAACAATACTGTCGCCGCTCTTGCCGAACTGCTTGTCCTCCATAATGGAAACAACAGCAGCCTTTGCCGCCTCTTTAGTGTCGGCAATTATAACTCCCTTGCCCAGCGCAAGACCGTCCGCCTTGATAACCGTGGGAATGGGTGCGGTTTCGAGATATTCGAGCGCGGCTTTCGCGTCAGAAAATACCTCGTATTTTGCGGTGGGAATGCCGTATTTTTTCATAAGATTCTTTGAGAAAACCTTACTGCCCTCGATTATAGCCGCCTTTGCCTCAGGTCCGAAGCAGGGAATCCCCTTTTCGGTGAGCCTGTCAACACAGCCTAAAACAAGCGGGTCATCGGGAGCGACAACGGCGTAATCAATTTTATTGCTGACGGCAAAATCAACGATGCCGTCAATGTCCGTCGCGCCGATATTAACGCACTCGGCGTCGGCGGCAATGCCGCCGTTGCCGGGAAGAGCGTATATTTTTTCTACGGTTTCATTCTCTTTGATTTTTTTGATAATGGCGTGCTCGCGTCCGCCGCCGCCGACTACCATGATTTTCATAAAAGAACACTCCTGTAAATATTGTTGTTATTTATGCCATTTGCGTGTATGCAGAGCCTTGTGGGATTTTCGGACGGGCGATTCGTGAATCGCCCCTACCGTTTTAATGAATAATGAATGATGAATAATTTCGGAAAAGCTTCGCTTTTGAACATTATATTCGGGAGAATACGATTTCTACCTCTTCACTATTCACTATTACTTCTCACTTCAAATTCTACCCCTCCGACGCGGCAAGCCGCGCCACCTCCCCTGACAAGAGGAGGCTGTTTTGGGAGAGAAATCAAAAGCTCAGCTCTTTGCAGCGGGCGATTGATAATCGCCCCTACACGGCAAATCTTTTCTGCATCAATGGTGGAACAGTCTCATCTTTGTGAATGCCATTGCCATGCCGTATTTGTCGGCACATTCAATAACAAGGTCATCACGGATTGAGCCGCCCGGCTCTGCGATGTACTTAACGCCGCTTCTCTTTGCTCTTTCGATATTGTCGCTGAACGGGAAGAAAGCGTCTGAGCCGAGAGCTACATTGTCGATAGTTGCAAGGTATGCCTTTGCTTCCTCGTCTGTGAGGGGTTCGGGCTGCTCGGTGAAGTATTTCTGCCAGTTGCCGTCAGCGCATACATCTTCTTCGTTCTTGTTGATGTAGCCGTCGATAACATTGTCGCGGTCGGGTCTGCCGATAGTATCCTTAAAGGGAAGGTTGAGAACCTTGTCATACTGACGCAGGAACCATGTATCTGCCTTTGAGCCTGCAAGGCGTGTGCAGTGGATTCTTGACTGCTGACCTGCGCCGACGCCGATAGCCTGACCGTCAACAGCATAGCAGACTGAATTTGACTGAGTGTATTTAAGAGTGATGAGAGCAATGATGAGGTCGCGGATTGCGCTGTCGGGAAGCTCTTTATTAGCTGTTACAACATTCGCAAGAAGCTCTTTGTTGATTTCAAAGTTGTTTCTGCCCTGCTGGAATGTGATGCCGTAAACCTGCTTGCGCTCGATTTCCGCGGGAACATAATCGGGGTCGATTTTAACGATGTTGTAGCCGCCTTTTCTCTTTGACTTGAGGATTTCAAGTGCTTCGGGCTCGTAACCGGGGGCGATAATGCCGTCGGAAACCTCTCTCTTAATCATAAGAGCGGTGGTAACGTCGCAGACATCTGAAAGAGCAACCCAGTCGCCGAATGAGCACATTCTGTCTGTTCCTCTTGCTCTTGCGTAAGCGCAGGCAAGGGGTGAATCGTCAAGACCCTCGATATCGTCAACGAAGCAGGCTTTCTTGAGCTTGTCCGAAAGAGGTACGCCTACTGCCGCCGAGGTGGGGCTTACATGCTTGAAGGAAGTAACCGCGGGAAGACCGAGAGCGGCTTTAAGCTCCTTAACGAGCTGATATGAATTGAATGCGTCAAGGAAGTTGATGTAGCCGGGCTTGCCGTTGAGAATTTCAATGGGGAGCTCGCTGCCGTCTTCCATAAAGATTTTTGAGGGCTTCTGATTGGGGTTGCAGCCGTATTTGAGTTCAAATTCTTTCATTTTTCTATCCTCCGATTATTTGTTTTTGTTTATAAGTCTGTTCTCTTCTTCGCCGCTTTCAAGGTCGATATAGCGGACATAAAGAGAAATTTTGTTGTCTTTGTCAAGAGCGTTCCAGAGTGTCTCTGTAAACTCGTCGATGTCGTCGGGAATTTCTACTCTTTCAGGCTCGCCCTGGAATGTGGGAATGGGATTGCCGTTGCAGACATAAGTGTGGATAAAATGACCTAAGCCTGCCTTTGAGGGATAAGAGAAAAGGTATCTCGCGCAGTCGCTGCCCTCGGCGTCGATGCTCTTGAGAATGCTCATTTCATAGGTGAAATCGCCGTCCGCAAATTCGAGGATACCGCTGATTCTCGGTGTGAAGTTGGGGCAGTCGGGCTCAAACTCTCTTGTTTTAAGAGCCTTGTTGAAGCACTTGCCGTCTTTTATAAAGTCATATATTGTGTCGGTCTGGTCGCCATTGGTAACTATAAGTTTGTTGTCAATCTTTCTGATTGCGGCGTAGATGATGAGGCTGGGGTCCTCAACCTTTGAAGCGTCAAAAGGCTCGGTGAAAACTTCGCCGTCTTTCTCTGTGAAAATTCTGTTGCGGCTGTTTTCGCTTCTGCCCATGATGAAGTAAGCTGTCGCGGCTTTTTTGCCGTCCTTTGATTTGCCGATTACAATGCCTCTGCCTACATAGGAATTATCCTTGATAAGCTCGCCGATGTCGTTAATTGCGTATATGTTCATAATTCTCTCCTCTTTCTTTGATTTCTTTTGATATAATCTGAGCCGCCTGCGGCAGAATCTGCCATTCAGCCTGCTCCATTACCCTTTTTTGCAGGATTTCGGGGGTGTCCCCGTCCTCGATATAGACGGCTTTCTGTAAAATAATCTGACCGCCGTCGGGGATTTCGTTAACGAAGTGAACCGTCGCACCCGTTACCTTTACGCCGTAGCTCAGAGCCGCCTCGTGAACATGAAGCCCGTAAAAGCCCTCGCCGCAGAATGACGGGATAAGCGCGGGGTGAACATTTAAAATTCTTTTCGGATAACGGGAAGTGAAATTCTCCGTAAGTATGCACATAAAGCCTGCTAAAATTATCAGCTCTATCCCCTTTTCTTTGAGGACAGTGAGGATTTTTTCTTCAAATTCAGCCTTTGTAGCGCACTCCTTGTTGTTTACAACAACTGCTTCAATGCCGTTATCCGCCGCTCTCTGAAGCGCGTAGGCGTTAGGCTTATTGGAGACAACAAGCACGATTTCGCCGTCGGTGATAATGCCGCTTTTCTGCGCGTCGATAAGAGCCTGCAAATTAGTGCCGCCGCCCGAAACGAGAACGGCGATTTTTGTTTTACTGCTCATTTTTGCCACCTATCTTCTGAAGCAGAGGAATGAGCATGCCGCCGATTGTGTTGCCGAGGATAACCGTCCAGATAAAGCCGCAGGCTTTAAGCGAAACGATACCCGAAGCGGCAAAGTAGAACATATCGGCTATTGAATGCTCGTATCCGCTGAGAATGAACACGGGAATGCAGAAAAGAATGCCGATAACGGTTTTGTCTTTTTTATAGATGTCAACCGCAAGGTAAATGAGGATTCCGCAGAAAATCGCGCGGATAAGCGTCTGCAAAAAGCTCTGTGTGAGCTTGGTTGTGCAGGCTTTGAGCGCGGCTTCGCCCATGTTGGGCAGACCGAATCTCAGCACATAACCGCAGACAACCGTTGCGATAAGGTTGCCGAGAAGCCCTAAAAGAAGCACGGAAAACGCGTTCTTTGAGTAATCATTCGGTATGTAGCAGATTTTGCCTGTGTAGAGTGAATAGCCCTTGATGCAGATGCAAAGCAGGGCGATGGCGAAAAGCACCGCGCCGACAATTTTATTTTCGCAGGCGAGGAAAACTCCGCCGCCGATGGCGATGAGAATGCCCGCGATGATACCGTCAATTATTTTTTTCAGCATATCTTTATCTTCTCTTCCGATTTTATTATTTTTCCTATGATATAAGCGTCCTCGCCCTCAGCTTTGAGGATTTCGAGAGCCTTGTCAGCGTCCTCGGGAGAAACAACAATGCTCATGCCGACGCCCATGTTGAAGGTGTTGAACATATCGTGCTCGGAAATTCCGCCTTTTTCTGCGATAAGGTCGAAAATCGGCAGGATTTTAACGGCTGATTTCTCGATTTCTGCGCCGAGACCGTCGGGAATGCTTCTCGGAATATTCTCATAGAAGCCGCCGCCCGTAATGTGGGAAATGCCCTTGACCTTAACCTGCTCCAAAAGAGCAAGAACGGGCTTGACATAAATTCTTGTGGGAGTCAGAGGCGTTTCGCCGACTGACTTGCCGCCCAGAGCCTCAACGGGAGATTTGATGTCGGCGTTTTCAACATCAAAAATCTTTCTTACAAGTGAAAATCCGTTTGAATGAACGCCCGAGGAGGGAAGCGCGATAATAACATCGCCCTCGTTCATTGTTTTGTTGTCGATAATCTTCGCTTTGTCAACAACGCCTGTGCAGTAGCCTGCAAGGTCATATTCGTCAACGGGATAGAATCCGGGCATTTCAGCGGTTTCGCCGCCGATAAGAGCCGCACCCGACTGAACGCAGCCGTCGCAAACGCCCTTGACGATGTCGGCAATTCTTTCGGGAACATTCTTGCCGCAGGCAATATAGTCAAGGAAGAAAAGAGGTTTCGCGCCCGTGCAGATAACATCGTTGACGCACATCGCAACGCAGTCAATGCCGACTGTATCGTGCTTGTCCATGATAAAAGCAAGTTTGAGCTTTGTGCCTACGCCGTCAGTTCCGCTGACAAGCACGGGCTTTGTGATGCCCTCTAAATCAAGCTCAAAAAGTCCGCCGAAGCCGCCGACATCGGAGCATACGCCCGAGGTGAGAGTTTTGGCGATATGGGTTTTCATAAGCTCGACAGCCTTGTAGCCTGCGGTGATATCGACACCAGCCGCCGCGTAGCTGTCTGATTTTGATTGTGTGTTCATAATTACTCCTTTCCGTTCCAGCAATAGGTGCAAAGCTCGCTTTCGTCAATGCCTATTGCTTCAATAATTCCCTCAAGTGTCTGAAATTCAAGTGAAGCGAAGTGAAGCTTTTCGCAGATTGTATCCCTGAGCTTTTTGCCTCTTTCGCTAGTCGCGTCGCAGTATTCCTCAATGTGATTGAAGCCCGCCTCGCCCTCAAGCTCCATAATCGTCTTTCTCGCGATTAAATCCATATCGCTCGTCTGACGGGAGAAGTTGAGATATTTGCACCCGAACATTATGGGCGGACACGCTGAGCGGATATGAACCTCTTTCGCGCCGTTTTCATAAAGGAAATCAACAGTTTCGCGAAGCTGAGTGCCGCGCACGATTGAGTCATCGACAAAGAGCAGCTTTTTGCCCTTGATAAGCTCGTGGACGGGTATCTGCTTCATCTTGGCAACCTTGTTGCGCTCCGCCTGAACGGTGGGCATGAAGCTCCTCGCCCATGTGGGTGTGTATTTGATAAAGGCTCTGGCAAACGGAGTTTTGCTGTTGTTGGCGTAGCCTATTGCGTGAGGCGTTCCCGAATCGGGCACACCGCCGACATAGTCAATATCCTGCGCGACGCCTTTTTCAGCGTCGTGTCTCGCAAGGATTTCGCCGTTGCGGTAGCGCATGACCTCAACATTTTTGCCCTCGTAAGTCGAGGTGGGATAGCCGTAATATGACCACAGAAAAGAGCAGATTTTTTTCTTCTCCTGCGGCGGCGCAAGCTGAGTGATGCTGTCTGCCGTTATCTCAACTATTTCGCCGGGGCCGAGTTCTTTTGCGTCCTCATAATCGAGCTTTTTGTAAGCGAACGACTCAAACGAAACACAGCAGCCGTAATCGTTTTTGCCGATGATAACGGGAAGCCTGCCGAGCTTGTCTCTCGCGGCGATAATCGCGCCATTGTCCCTTAAAATCAAAATGGACGCAGTTCCCTCAATAGAATTCTGAGCGAATCTGATACCGTCCGTAAAATTACTTTTCTGGTCAATAAGAGCAGCCACAAGCTCGGTGGAGTTTATGCGTCCCCCTGTCATCGAGTCAAAATGGCCGCCGCTGAATGAAAGATACTGACTTATAAGTGCGTCAGCATTATTTATTACACCTATGATACAAATTGCGTATGTGCCGAGATTGGAGCGGATAAGCAGGGGCTGAGGGTCAGTGTCGCTGATGCAGCCGATTGCGGAAGTGCCGCTCATTTCGTCAAAAATATGCTCGAATTTTGTTCTGAAAGGTGAATTCTGTATATTATGGATTTCTCTCTGCAAGCCGACTTCCTTATCGTATGCAGCCATGCCGCCTCTGTGAGTACCGAGATGCGAATGATAGTCCGTGCCGAAGAACACATCGGGAATCGCATCGCCCTTGCAGGCGGCGCCGAAAAATCCTCCCATAGCCTTTCCTCCTTTGCCGTGAAAAAAATTTGCGGTTTGGATGCCCGCAATCCGCTTACCCCTAACGAATTGCAGACACTCAAACCTCTATGTACGAAAACCAAATATAGGAAGTTGTCAGGGTAATTAAAGGTTGTGAATTAAGCGAAGAAAAGCTCGGAAAGAGTCATCGGGTCGATGTACTCGCCGTCCTTATAGACACGCATATTGCCCGAAGCGATTTCGTCAATAAGCATAACCTTGCCGTCGGCGTCGTAACCGAACTCGAATTTTATATCATAAAGAACGAGGCCTTTTTCTTTAAGGTCGTCAGCAACGATAGCTGTAATCTGCTGAGTCATAGCCTTGATGTCGTCATACTGCTCAGCTGTCATAACGCCTAAATCAATAAGACCGTCTTTGGTAACAAGGGGATCGCCCTTTTCATCGTTCTTGAATGTCATTTCAACATATGCGGGGAGGTCTGCGCCCTCTTCAATGTAATCGCTGTAGCGGCGGAAGAAGCTGCCGACTGCCTTATGGCGGCAGATAACCTCAAGACCTTTGCCGAATACCTTTGCAGGAAGAACTTCCATTGTAGTATCCTTAAGGTCAGCGGAAACAAAGTGAGTTTTGATACCCGCGGCGTTAACCTTTTCAAAGAAATAAATGGACATACGGAGATTTACATCGCCTACGCCGTCGATTGTGAGACCTACGCTGTTTTCGCCGGGATCAAAAACGCCGTCCTTGCCTGTGCAGTCGTCCTTGAACTTAAGCAGATAATTGCCGTTGTCAAGAGCGAATACGTCCTTTGTTTTGCCTGTATAGACAAGCTTCTTTTCCATGTTAAAGACTCCTTTACCTTTATATAAATTTATTTAATAAACTGTATTATTTGAGTTTTTCCGCGACGGCGAGGTCTTTCTCGAGCACCTTCTGCGCGTCGGATTTTCTTTATGCGACAAGCTTTGCGGCAAGCTCCTCATCCTCAACGGCGAGAATCTGAGCGCAAAGTAAAGCGGCATTGGCTCCTCCGTTAATCGCAACAGTTGCTACAGGTATGCCTGTGGGCATCTGAACTGTTGAAAGAAGGGCATCAATGCCGTCAAGTGTATTTGATTTGCAGGGTATGCCTATTACGGGAAGTGTGGTATTAGCTGCAACTGCACCCGCAAGGTGCGCCGCCATACCTGCCGCAGCAATAATAGCTCCGAATCCGTTTTTTCGTGCATTTTTAGAGAATTCAGCAGCTTCCACGGGGGTTCTGTGGGCTGAATACACATGCACTTCATAAGGGATACAGAGGGACTTGAGAATATCCACAGCTTTTTCAACAACGGGAAGGTCGCTGTCGCTTCCCATTATAATACCTATCTTTTTCATCAATATTTCCTCCTGAAAAACAATAAGGGCGCACCTGTTCACTGAAAACAGGTGTGCCCAGACGGTCGGCAATAACAGCGCAAGGCTGTAACAGCTTTTTCTGCTCCCCTGTGGTTATCCACTGTTCCGTCAGTTACAGAAAAAGCCTTTGCAATTTTCATTATTAATATTTTAACACCAGAAACGATTGCTGTCAAGGAAAGCGCCGCCCTTTCGATGTAAAATATAATAGTCAAAAAATTGATTATTTTGTTAAAATAGGCAAATGTTCCAAAAACTGCCATAAGTAACGACCAAAATTATTATAACACATAAAAGAAGATTGTCAACAATTTAACGATATTTTTTCAAAAATTTTTTTAGCGCGGTAAAGCGATGCATTGCGGGCAGGCAAAAGATGAAAGATTGTGCGATACCGTGAGAAAAATTTATTGCAGATTTTCCGCATCGACCTCAAAATTATAAATATTCAACCGTGTTGCCCCTAGTATAAAAACAGGACGCCCGGGAGGTCGTCCCCTACAAGCTCAAATTGAGCCGTGCGGTTGTAGTGGTTGGTGCCACCGACAACCCGTCAAATCACTTCTTCACTTTTATCTATTATCTATTATTTATTATCTATTATCTATTTCACCCCCCACCGTCAAAATACAGATTTTGCCACCTCCCCCGAGGGAGGCTATATGGCGCCCCATCG
>JAZUFU010000118.1:0-2930 GCA_045640865.1 Acutalibacteraceae bacterium
AAGACGGTAGATTTTACGAAATCGGAATATCGGGACGCCGAGGACGTCGTCCACTACAAGGTCAGATTAAACCGTGCAATTGTAGGGGTTGGCGTCCGCAGATTTGCGGCAAATTTAAATAGAACACATACCGTGATAAAAATTTATTGCTGCACTTCCGCTTCGTCCACACAATTACAAAATTTTACCCGTGGTGCCCCGACGATAAAACGGGCGATTCGTGAATCGCCACTACCGACGAAGACGGGGAAATGTCCGAAAATTGAAAATTTAATTCATAACTAGAGAAAAATACGGCAAAACCTCTGCATCGTCCGCAAAACTTCAAAATTTTATCCGTGATACCCCGAATATAAGGTTTACATTCCTGCTCAAATAATGTAAAATATAGAAGAATAAATTTAAGAGGTGTTCCTGATGAACGAAAAAGAAAAATACATATCTCCCCTTTCAACAAGATACGCAAGCCCCGAAATGCAGGAAACATTTTCGGAGAGCTTTAAATTCAAAACCTGGCGCAGGCTGTGGATTGCCCTTGCGAAAGCCGAAAAGGAGCTCGGGCTTGACATAACCGACGAGCAGATTGCGGAGCTTGAAGCCCACGCCGAGGATATAAACTACGACGTTGCCGAGGCGCGCGAAAAGGTTGTACGCCACGATGTTATGAGCCATGTTTACGCCTACGGTCAGCAGTGCCCGAAGGCTGAGCCGATTATCCACCTCGGCGCGACCTCGTGCTATGTAGGCGACAACACGGATGTTGTTATCATCAGAAAAGCGTCTGAAATCGTGCTGAAAAAGGCGGCGCAGGTGCTCAAAAATCTCTCTGCTTTTGCTGAAGAATACAAAGCCATGCCGTGCCTTGCATACACTCATCTTCAGCCCGCTCAGCTCACCACCGTCGGCAAAAGAGCAACACTGTGGATGTACGAGCTTTCGCAGGACATTGAGGAGCTTGAGCACAGACTCGATAAGCTGCTCCTTTTAGGCTCAAAGGGCACAACGGGCACGCAGGCAAGCTTCATGGAGCTTTTCAACGGCGACGAGGGAAAGATTAAGAAAATGGAACAGCTTATTGCCGCCGATATGGGCTTCAAGGGTTGTGTTGCCGTTTCGGGACAGACCTATTCAAGAAAGACCGACGCGTTTTTCCTTGCGGCTCTTTCGGGCTTCGCTCAGAGCGCGTATAAATTCGCAAACGACCTGAGAATTTTACAGTCATTCGAGGAAATGGAAGAGCCGTTCGGCAAGAATCAGATAGGCTCGTCCGCCATGCCGTATAAGAGAAATCCCATGCGCTGTGAGAGAATCTGCGCACTTGCGAGATATGTTATCTGCGACTCGCTCAACCCCGCGTTCACCGCGAGCACACAGTGGTTTGAGAGAACGCTCGACGACTCCGCGAACAGACGAATTTCCACATCCGAGGCGTTCCTCGCCGTTGACGCGATACTCAATGTTTATATAAACGTAACGCAGGATCTGGTTGTTTATGAAAAGGTTATCAACCGCCGTGTCATGGAAAAGCTTCCGTTCATGGCGACAGAAAATATAATGATGAAGTCCGTTAAAAAAGGCGGCAACCGTCAGGAGCTTCACGAAAAGCTCCGTCAGCACTCCCACGCGGCGGCGGCAAAGGTGAAGTTAGAGGGCGGCGCGAATGATTTAATTGAAAGAATCGCCGCCGACGACGATTTTCCGCTCACTCTCGAGGAAATCAAGAGCGAGCTTGACCCGAAGCTCTACATCGGCAGAAGCGTTTCGCAGGTTGAGGAGTTTATCGCTGAAATCATCAACCCGATACTCGAAAAATACTGCGCGGACGACATAAAAGCGGAGCTTAATGTGTAATGATTAGAAAAGCTGAAAGAGCCGATATTGCGGCTGTAAGTGAGATTTATAAAAATATTCACGCTCTTGAGCGGCAGAGCAAGACCACGACGGGCTGGCTTGACGGGATTTATCCCGTTGAGACGACGGCTCTTGCCGCCCTCGGGCGCGGCGATTTGTTTGTGTGCGAAAAGGACGGCACAATCTGCGCGTCGGCGATAATAAATCAGATTCAGGTTGACACCTACGCCGACTGTGAGTGGAAATATGACGCCCCCGACAGCGAGGTCATGGTGCTTCACACGCTGACGGTTGAGCCTGCGTTTTTCGGGCAGGGAATCGGCAGAGAGTTCGTGAAGTTTTATGAGGATTACGCGCGCGAAAACGGCTGTAAGGTGCTGAGAATGGATACGAACGCGAGAAATCTCAAGGCGAGAGCGTTCTATGAAAAAGCGGGATATATCGAGTCGGGCTGTGCCCCGTGCGTGTTCAATGGAATCCCCGATGTGAAGCTGATAATGTTGGAGAAAAAGGTGTAAGAATGGATAAAATCAAAATCCTTTTCGTCTGCCACGGCAATATTTGCCGCAGTCCGATGGCGGAATTTGTGATGAAAGATATGGTCAGGAAGCGCGGGCTGAGTGAGCTTTTTGAAATCAGCTCCGCCGCGACGAGCACCGAGGAAATCGGCAACCCCGTCTATCCTCCCGTGAGGAAGCTACTGGGCGAAAAAGGGCTTTCCTACAAGGGCAAAACCGCGCGGCAGATTACGAGGGCGGACTATGGCTATTACGATTACATTATCGGCATGGAGCAGTACAATCTGCGCAACATGAGATATATTTTCCCCGAGGACACTCAGAACAAAATTTATCTCATGCTCGATTTTACGGATAATCCCCGCGATGTTTCCGACCCGTGGTATTCGGGCAGGTATGAGGAAGCGTTCCGCGATATATGCGAGGGGTGCGAAGGGCTGCTCGGGAAAATCGTTCGGGAATTGAACGGTTTTAATGAATAATTTTACCCGTAAAAACGGGCGATTTGTGAATCGCCCATACCGACGAGGACGGGAGATTGTGCGGAAAATGAAAGCGGCA
>JAZUFU010000119.1:0-2149 GCA_045640865.1 Acutalibacteraceae bacterium
CAGCGAATATTTCCACATCGGCGGCGACGAAGCTCCCGACGAATACAGAAAGACCTGCCCCGACTGTCAGAAAATGATTAAGGAAAACAACCTCGAAAGCACCGCCGCGCTTCAATGCTTCTTTGCCGAGCAGGTGAAAACCTACCTTGAAACCAAGGGCAGAAAAGCGATAGTCTGGAACGATATTTTAAAGGGCGGAATGGTGGATAAAAGCATCACCGTTCAACGCTGGATGGATCCGAAAAACAACGCTTTCAAGGCGGCGAACAGCGGCAACAAGGTCATCGTTTCCGACTTCAGGCCTTACTACTTTGACTACCCGTACGGTATGTATCCGCTCAAAAATGTCTATCGCCACAATCCCGTCAAAAATAAAGCTCTCACTCCCGAGGGCGTGAAGAATATTATCGGCGTTGAGGCTCCGCTGTGGACGGAGTTTGTCGATAACCCCGAGCGGCTCGAATATCTCTGCTTCCCGAGGTGGCTCGCCTTTGCCGAAACAGCGTGGACAGCTCCGCACAATAAAAACTACGCTCAGTTCAAATCGGCGGCTCTCACTTTGTGCGACAAAATGAAAAAAGACGGCTACACCTGCGCCGACAAAAATGATATGGATATGCCGCTTCACAAAAGACTCGCGGATGTCATAAAATTTTTCAGCGCTTTTCTTTCAAAATAAAACGATTTAAGTTGACATATCAATCCGTGATGATATAATAAAATAAATATCCGAAAGGGAGGATAATTTAATATGAAAACGAAAAAAATAACCGCGCTTCTGCTGTGCTTTGTGATGCTGTTTTCTTTCACTCAGTTCACAGCTTCAGCAGACAGCGAAAAGGAAAACTGGAGCACCTACTATGACGCTTATGACGCCACCCTCGGCAACCCCGTCATGGCACCCGGCAGCAACGACACTCAGCGCAATTTCTCGTGGTATTCACCCAAAGGCAGCAAAAAATGCAAGGTAATTCTTTCTGAAAATGAAGACATGAGCGGCGCTGTTGAATTCAGCGGAAAGACTACCCGTACACCCGAGCACGACTGCGTAAACAAGGTTACGGTAACCGACCTCAAGCCTGCCACAACATATTATTACAAGTGCGTAACCTCCAAGTCAGAAAGTGCTGTAATGAGCTTTTCGACAATCGACGGCACGGATTTCACCGCCGTTTATGTTACCGACATTCACGTTTCATACAATGACGACGATATTATGGAAGAGCCCTTAAAGCAGGAGGCTTACACCGTTCACCGCATGCTCACAGCGGCGAGCGAAAAGAGCGATATCGACCTGCTTCTCTCCGCGGGCGACCAGGCTTCTTCGGGACTTCGCACTGAGTACATGAGCCTTTTCTCATCTCCGCTTCTCACTTCAATTCCCTTTGCGCTCTGCGCAGGCAACCACGACCGCAAGGGCTTTGACTTCAAATATCTCAACAACAACCCCAACAAATACAATAAGGGACTTTCGTCCTACATCGCGCAGGACTACTGGTATGTCAAGGGCGATGTTCTGTTCATGGTATTTGACAGCAACTGCACCTCGGCTATCACTCACCGCAATTTCGCAAAGGACGCTGTCGCGAAGAATCCCGATGTCAAGTGGAAGGTTGCGGCGTTCCACCACGATATGTACGGCATCATGAGCGAAAAGAGAATGAAGTATTCGACAGATTATCTCCGCCCGATTTTCGGCGACATCTGCGATGAATTCGGCATTGACCTTGTTCTTACAGGTCATACACATCATTACTCAATGTCAAACGCTGTTTTCGATGACAAAACAACAGATTCAATCGTCGGCAAGGACAGCATCACCGACCCGAAGGGCACAATCTACATGGTATCGGGTTCAATAAATCATCCCCGTGATGAGGCGGACACTCAGGGCGATGTATTCGACGAAAACATCGGCTACTACTATCTCTCAGACGAAGTTCTCTACAATCTCATTGACTTCTCAGAGGACAGCATTAAGATTTCCACCTACACAATCGACGGCGATGAGCCGATTCACACATTCACAATCAACAAAACATCAGCTCAGGGCGGTCATCCCGAATATACAGAGGAAGACAGTAAACGCTGTGATTCCCTTAAAATGGAGTTTGAAGCATTCTTTGAGGAGTTCGGCATATTCTTCAAG
>JAZUFU010000120.1:0-7512 GCA_045640865.1 Acutalibacteraceae bacterium
CGGTCTTGCGGGCTTGGGCACACCGTTAAAGGGCACATACGATTTCAAGCTCGGGCAGTTCGGCATTGGCAAGGCTGAGGGCGGACTGAACGGCGCAATCGACACCATAAGCGCGCTTGTGAACATGGGCACAGACCACGCTGGCTATGACCTTTCACCCGACGGCGCGGCAAAAATAAACTCTTATGTCAAGACCGTCAAGGATGTTTATTATTTCTCATACGCCTACTGCACCACCAAAGATGGCAAGCTGATTAAGGGACAGGTTCCCGCAGGCGGAACTCTGCCCGTGCTTTACGCGCCCGCGATGATTATGGGCAAGTTCAAGGGCGAGACCGACGGCGGCATCACGATTGACGAAAAGTGGCAGGCGAATGACGGACTTGTAAGCGTTGTTTCGGCTCAGTATCCCAACGGCACGGAGCACGTTGACTGCGACGGCAAAGCAGAGAATATCAAGGCAGGCGTGTGGAATTTCATGGGCACATCCGAGGGCGACCACGGCACGGTAATAGGACTTAAATCAACGGCTGACGAAACATTCGGCTTTTACGACAACCTCACAACAATGATTGATTCAATAAAGAGATAACAAAAGCAGGAAGCCTCACCGCTTCCTGTTTTTTCATATAAAGCCGTGCGGATTATTGACATATATGTAATATATGGTAAAATAATGCTATAGATGAATATTACTTTGTTTAAATAAAAGATGTGAAAACAAAGGGACGGTGAAAGGATTGAAATTAAACTTTGCAGTGCTTACGCAAGCTGTTGTGTGGGATTTTGTTATATTTATTATTCAATTCATTATTTGCTATGGCTTTAAAAAGTTCAGTGAACCATTTGAGCTTAAAATACACAAAGAAGATTTTGATGTAGGCTATGAGATGTGCATAACTTCGGTTTTTGCTGTTGTTGTAACGGCTACAAATTATTACACCAAACTATCATTCGTTTTTGTTATAGTGATACTAATAGTGATTATAACCTTTATTACAAAGGTTTTTGGTTGGAAGTCTGTTAAAAAAGGTAGGCAAACAGTTTATGAAAAGAAATTATTGTATATTATATTAACTGATTTTGTAGGTATTGTTTCATTCTTGATTGCTTATGCTTTAATTAAAGGGGTGATTATTGTTGAATAACATGAAGAATATAAAAAGAGTTATGGGATTATTATTGGGTACCGCGGTTGTTTTTGTTATTAGTTCTTCTGTCTTAATCCTCTTTTTTAATCCAAAAATCTATGCAGATAAGAATATAGATTTATATCTTTATAATAAGCTGTACTATATAGGCATAGTTCTTATAATCATTTCCATTGTGCTTTCAATTATTTCTTTTATAATTATTAAAACCTTTCAAAGAAAAGAAAATAAAGTATATATTAGTTTGATTTCAAAAGGAAATGAGTTTTATTCGGATGATAACTTGATTGAGGCAGCAAAGTATTATGCTGAAGCATTAAATATTGCAAGGCAGAGACAACAACGAAATCAGACCATAAAAAATAATCGAGAACTTTCAGCGAGCCTTAATAATATGGGGAATATAGCCAAAAAAGAGGATGATGTACAAAAGGCAAAAGAATATTATGAGGAAATGCTTGAAATATTAAGAGAAAACGCTTCAAAATACCCGTCGTACGAAAGTATCCAAGATTTTTCGGTGAGCCTTGACAGAATGGGTGATATAGCCTTAATAGAAGATGATGTTCAAAAGGCAAAAGAGTATTACAGCGAATCTCTTGAAATAAGAAAAGAAAGTGCTTTAAGATACCCGTCATATGAAAGTTGCAGAGAACTTTCAGTAAGTCTTGAAAGAATGGGCGATGCTCTTTTAAAAGAGCATGATGTTCAAAAGGCAAAAGAGTATTATGAGGAATCTCTTGAAATAAGAAGAGAAAATGCCGAAAAATATCCGTCATACGAAAGCTTTGGCGACATTTCGCGAAGCTATGCTTTTAATGCCTTAGCCGAAAGAACAGATAAAAATTACAGCAGGGCAAAGGAATTGTTTGAAGAGGCTCTCATATATGCTGAAAAATGCCGCGAAATTTTACCGTGTCAGGAAAGCATAGGACTTTGTGAAGCGATAAAGAATAATTTGAAAATATTATAATAACGACAAAGGACAATGAATAACTACCCGCAGGCGACCAATGGTCGCCCCACAAGATTTGTGCATAATTTTCACATTCTGCGTGTAGGGGAGCGCATTGCGCTCCCGCGTTTTGTTTTTTGCACATTCTTCCGTTCTCGGTCGTAGGGCAGGGGCTTGCCCCTGCCGTATATAAATTCCGCACAATTTTCCGTTTTCGCCGTACCCCCTCAGTCAGCTACGCTGACAGCTCCCCTAAGGGGCGCCAATCAGCCTCCCTCGGGGGAGGTGGCAAAATCTATGATTTTGACGGTGGGGGTTATTTGAAGTAAGAAGTAATAGTGAATGGTGAAAAGGTGGAGAGAGAAACGAATCGCCCGTCAATTTACCGCAATCTTCCGTCTTCAGAGAAATGCATAATTTTCACGCTTTGCGCGCCGCCCTCCGTACCCACGGAGGGCTTTTTGCTGCCTCCTCCGCGTCAGAGCGAAACGGCTCGAATAGTGAAAAAATAATGTATATGTTGTGAATAATTTTTAGCTATTATGCAATAAAATATACTATTACTATTGACAAATCGGGAAAATGCTGTATAATAATACAAATTGTTGTATAGGAGGCGACGGCGTTGCCCAGAATTTTTATAGACGGCAGTGCAGGCACAACGGGGCTGAGAATCCACGACAGGCTTGCAAAGCGCGGCGACATTGAGCTCATGACTCTCAGCGAAGCGGACAGGAAAAATCCCGAAAAGCGAAAGGAAATGCTCAATTCGTCGGATATTACTTTCCTCTGCCTGCCCGATGACGCGGCGAGGGAGGCTGTTTCCTTTGCCGAGAACGAAAATGTTAAAATTATCGACACATCCACCGCTCACAGAACGCTTGACGGCTGGAGCTACGGCTTCCCCGAGCTGTCGGAGGATTTCAGAAACGGCATAAAAAACGGCAAAAGAGTTGCCGTGCCCGGCTGTCATGCGGGCGGGTTTATTTCACTCGTTTATCCACTTGTCAGGGCAGGCGTAATTTCTGAGGACGCGATGCTCAGCTGTTTCTCACTCACGGGTTACAGCGGCGGCGGCAAAAAGATGATTGCCGATTATGAATCGGGCGAAACTCCGAGGGAGTACGACGCGCCGAGACAGTACGCGACAGGGCAGAATCACAAGCATCTCAAAGAGATGAAAAAAATCACGGGGCTTTCCTCTTTCCCGATTTTCAGCCCCGTTGTGTGCTCATTTTACAGCGGCATGCAGGTTACTGTTCCGCTCTTTGCGGACATGATGAAAACAAAGCTCACACCCTCTGAAATCGCCGATATTTACGCTGAATGTTACGGCAATTCTCCCGTGGTTTCCTGCGGCGGTTACTGCGGCGAAAATACATTTATCAACGCCCTCGAAAAAGAGGGTAAGGACTCAATGAAAATCACCGTTTTCGGAAACGATGAACGGATAATTCTGAGCAGTGTTTATGACAACCTCGGCAAAGGCGCGTCGGGCGCGGCCGTTCAGTGCATGAACATTATGCTCGGTCTTGACGAAACAACAGGATTGTATCTTTGAAAGGAATGAATATTATGGAATTTATTAACGGCGGCGTCTGTGCCGCAAAAGGCTTCAAGGCGGCGGGAATCCATTGCGGAATCCGCAAGAACAAAACTAAAAAGGATCTTTCGCTTATCGTAAGCGAAAAGAAAGCGTCAGCGGCGGCAGTCTATACGACAAACCTCGTTAAGGGCGCGCCCATAGCCGTTACAAAGGCAAATATCGCCGACGGCAAGGCGCAGGCGGTTATCTGCAACAGCGGCAACGCCAACACCTGCAACGCGAACGGCGTTGAAATCGCCGAGCAGATGTGCGCTCTCGTTGAGAAAAAGACAGGCATCAGCGCGTCCGACGTTGTTGTAGCCTCCACGGGCGTTATCGGTCAGGTGCTCGACATTGAGCCTATTGCAAACGGCATGGACGAGCTCGTTGCGGCTCTTAACGAAAACGGAAGTCAGGACGCGGCATACGGCATCATGACAACCGACACCATTTTAAAGGAAGTTGCGGTTGAATTTGAGATAGGCGGCAAAAAGTGCAGAATGGGCGGCATCGCCAAGGGCTCGGGCATGATTCACCCGAATCTTGCGACAATGCTTGTTTTCATCACCTCCGACGCGGCAATCAGCCCCGAAATGCTCGAAAAAGCTCTCAAAGGCGATATTGCCGACACCTTCAACATGGTCAGCATTGACGGCGACACCTCAACCAACGACATGGTCTGCGTACTTGCAAACGGCATGGCAGGCAACGAAGAAATCACCGCCTGCGGCGAGGACTTTGACACATTCAAAGCGGCTCTCGGCAAGCTCAACGAACACCTCTGCCGTGAAATCGCAAGGGACGGCGAGGGCGCGACAAAGCTCCTCGAATGTAAAACCTTCGGCGCGGCTGACAAGGCGACGGCAAGAACAGTCGCAAAGAGCGTTGTATGCTCCAGCCTTCTTAAAGCGGCGATGTTCGGCGCGGACGCCAACTGGGGCAGAGTTCTCTGCGCTATCGGTTACAGCGGAGCCCAAGTTGATGTAAACAAGATTGATGTTACATTCAAATCCTGCGCGGGTGAAATTATCGTCTGCGAAAACGGAATGGGCGTTGATTTCAGCGAGGAAAAAGCAAAGGAAATCCTTACTCAGGACGAAATTACAATTCTCATCGACCTCAAGAGCGGCGACGATTTTGCCGTTGCGAGGGGCTGTGATTTAACCTACGACTATGTAAAGATTAACGGAGATTACAGAACCTGAGAGGTGCGGCAAAATGAAATTTACTAATTCACAGCGCGCGGAGGTGCTCGTTCAGGCACTTCCGCACATAAAAAAATACGCGGGCAAAATCTGCGTTATCAAATACGGCGGCAACGCCATGATAAACGAAAAACTCAAACAGGCTGTTATGAGAGACCTCGTGCTTCTCAACCTCGTAGGTGTAAAGGTTGTGCTTGTCCACGGCGGCGGCCCCGAAATTTCGGGTATGCTCAAAAAAATCGGCAAGGAAAGCAAGTTCGTCAACGGTCTGCGCGTTACCGATGCGGAAACCGTTGAGATTGTTCAGATGGTGCTTGCGGGCAAGGTAAATAAAGATTTAGTAAGCCTCATTTCACAGGCGGGCGGCAGGTCAATCGGTCTGTCGGGCATTGACGGCAAGATGATAAGAGCCGAGGTCAAGGACGAGGCACTCGGCTTCGTCGGAGAGATACGCAAAATCAACCCTCAGCCTATTTTTGATGTGCTCAAAAACGGCTATATTCCCGTTGTTTCAACTATCGGCTGTGATAAAGAGGGCAACACCTACAATGTGAACGCGGACACGGCGGCGTCAAAAATCGCCGCGGCTCTGAACGCCGAAACGCTCATTTCAATGACGGATATCGCAGGGCTTATGCTCGACAAGGACGACCCGTCAACGCTGATTTCATCTGTCGATATCAGCGAAATCCCCGATATGATTGAAAAAGGCATTATCGGCGGCGGAATGATTCCGAAAGTCGAGTGCTGTGTCGATGCGCTGAAAAACGGCGTGAGCAAGGTTTTCATAATCGACGGCAGGGTAGAGCACTCAATAATCATGGAAATGCTCACGGACGAAGGCCTCGGCACAATGTTCACCAACAAAGGAGAATAAAAATGGATATTATTTCTTTGGATAATCAGTATATCGCCAACACTTATTCCCGTCTGCCCGTGGCGTTTGTCAGCGGCAAGGGTTCGCTTTTAAAGGATGCCGACGGCAGGGAATATATAGATTTAGGCAGCGGAATCGCCGTCAGCACATTCGGCATAGCCGATGACGGCTGGACAGCCGCCGTTACCGAACAGCTTTCAAAATTACAGCACGTTTCCAATTATTACTACACCGAGCCGCAGTCAAAGCTCGCCGAGCTTCTCTGCACAAAAACGGGCATGAAAAAGGTGTTCTTCGGCAATTCGGGAGCGGAAGCGAATGAATGTGCAATAAAGACCGCGAGAAAATACGGCAATTCTGTTTTAGGGCAGGAGGCTCCCGTTATAATCACGCTCAAAAACAGCTTCCACGGCAGAACGGTAACAACGCTTTCCGCCACAGGTCAGGATGTTTTCCACAAGGATTTCGGGCCTTTCACCGAGGGCTTTGTCTATGCCGAAGCGAATAACAGGGACGACATTGTTGCCCTTTGCGAAAACAACACCTGCTGCGCCGTTATGATGGAGCTGATACAGGGCGAGGGCGGCGTGCTCATGCTCGACAAGGACTATGTGAAATTTGTCAGCGATTACTGCAAGGAGCATGATATGCTTCTTGTAATCGACGAGGTTCAGACAGGCAACGGCAGAACGGGCAGTCTTTACTGCTTCATGGAATACGGAATTCAGCCCGATATTTTCACAACCGCAAAGGCTCTCGGCGGCGGACTTCCCATAGGTGCGGCGGTCTTAGGCGAAAAAGTTGAGAATATCCTCACAGCGGGCGACCACGGCTCAACCTTCGGCGGCAATCCCGTCTGCGCGGCAGGAGCTTACAATGTGATTTCACGCCTTGACGACGATATGATGAAATCCGTCAAAGCGAAGAGTGAATATATAATTTCAGAGCTTAAGGACGCGAAAAATGTTGAAAGCATCAGCGGCATGGGGCTTATGCTCGGCATAAAAACCACTAAGGACGCGAAAGCCGTTCTCAAGGAATGTTTGGCAAACGGTGTGCTTGTGCTCACCGCAAAGGACAAGGTAAGGCTCCTCCCTGCGCTGAATATTGACGATGCTTTGCTTAAAAAGGCAATTTCTGTCTTAAAAGCTGTTATTGAGGCTTGACGAATCATTTGTTTTTTGATACAATGAACATAATAAAGCATTTTGTCAAAAAAATGGGGTAAGAATATGAAGAACAAATCCCGCTTGCCGAATGACGAATTCCCTAAAATCACGCTCCCGTGGCTCATCATAGGCATTTCATCAATGATAATGTTCATGATTTTCCTTGTTGCGATGTATTTCAACTTCCACACCGCATGGTTCTTCTGCGTGTGGATGTGGATTATTGCGGGCGCGCTTGTTTATGACGGCATCAGCAAACGCAAAAAAAGCAAGCCTTTGGGCAATCTGAGCCTTATTATGGGCGTTGTTGCGTTTATAGCGGGAGTTCTGATTATAAACATGCAGAAATAACTCCGTAAAATATTTTTTATTTTTTTAGAAATTTTTTTTAAAAAAGTATTGACAAACGCTTTTAAGTGTATTATAATAAACAAGCTTTGTTAAGCGGTTTGGCGGCATAGCTCAGTTGGCTAGAGCACTCGGTTCATACCCGGGGTGTCGTAGGTTCAAGTCCCACTGCCGCTACCAAGCGGCCCGGTGGTCAAGCGGTTAAGACACCGCCCTTTCACG
>JAZUFU010000121.1:0-2440 GCA_045640865.1 Acutalibacteraceae bacterium
AGCGGCAATAATCGGTGTCGGCTCTCTTGCACTCGGCGCACTTCTCGGCGCGATGATTACAAAGCTCGCAGGCAGAAAGAAAAAAGAAGAAGTTACCGCAGAAGCATAAAATTTATAAAATCCTCCGAAGTATCTTTTCGGAGGATTTTTTAAAAAAGCATCAGCCCTTAATTCAAATTTATCGTATAAAAAAGTGTAAAACAAATTTTAAAAAATACTTTCATTGTAATTCCAGGTGTGCTACAATGAGAAAAAATGACAGGAGTGTGTTGTTATGAAAAAAATACTCGCTATTGTTCTTGCCGTAATTATCGGCGTTTCAGCTTCAATGAACGCTTTTGCGGCATCGGCAAATAAAACTTACATCAGCGACATTGTTGCCGTTACGGCAAAGGACGAAGCTGACGCAAAATCACAGCTCGAAAAAGAAGGCTACAAGCTTCTTTCAAACAGCAATGTCAATTCAACGCTCAAAACAGGCGTTTATATCGGCTACAAAGAAACCGACAACGCCGACGAAGCTATCACGGACATAGCGGGCATGAACATGACAGGCAAGTTCAGCTACTCTGACTACGAGCAGATAATGAAAAACTTCCGTGAGCAGATTGACGAAACGATTGAAAATTTCCTGCCTGCTGTTGCGGAATTTCAGGAAAACTATGAAAATGAAACAATGAACGCACTTCTTGCGTATGAAGCTCTCAATCTTTTCAAAGATGATGACAGCGGAAAGCTTATGGGCGACTATCTCCTTGAATATGATTTCAGCGATGAAGCCCAGAAGAAAATGACAGACTCTTTTATGCAGGCAAACACCCAGATTATTCTTACGGTTATGAAAGAAACAGCTTTCGCTTCTGACAGCGAAGATACAACTCTTGTTGAGCGTATGTCAGACGCAGACCCCGACAGTCTTATTGCAAAATATAAGAAAATGTATCCCACCGTCGCAAAGGCAAATCAGGCACTTGCTGCAGAATACGGAACATCTGCTGACATTGTCTATAACGACTGGAATGATTTTTATTCATATCTCTGCGCCGTTGAAAAGGATCTTGTAAATGAAAATTCCGACGGAAGCATTGAGTTTGATGAGGCCGCTCTGAATCCCGACAAAAGCGAAGCTCTTGAAACAGACGGACTTGAAGCCGAGGCTGCGGAGTATGTTGAAAATGCCGATGAAATAATTGATTCTGTTTCTGCAATTTACGGCACTGCAGATTTTCAGCTTTATGCTCTCCTTTCGAATACCGCCTTTGGTGACGGTACTCTGCTTGATTATTTCAAACGTCCTGCGAATGAAATCAGTAAGACAGAGCTTTATATATTTATTGATTCAATGAGTGAAGGTCAGCGTTCTCAGCTTGAAATTTCAGGATTGAAGGAAACACTTATCGGGGCGTTTTCGGGAACGGACAGTTCAGAAGAAACTTCTGATAAAGTTGTTGAAGATTTCAGTAAGGGCACAGATCTTCTTGAACCTGTTTCAATATATAGCGGCGTTGACAGAAGCATTTTTGAAGACGGCATAGCCTTTACAAGCAGTGCTGTTACCCATGAAAAGCTTACAGGCGAAAGCTGGATTGAAGGTCTGACGGGTGCAGAATCACAGCAGGATGCATGGATGAGTGCAGTACTGTTCTGCTCTGTCACGAGTGCGGCACTGCTTGCTCTCGGAATAGGAAGCTGTTTCCTTCAAAATTTTGCAGAAGGTGTTGTACGCAATGCCCAGACCTGTTATAATGCGTCAAGAGCAACATTCTGGGAAGCCGCTGAAATAGTAAATAAACACATGAACGCTCCCAAGAGTGTATTTGATATTCTTCACAACGGTGAAAGCAGCAGGATGTACACCAAACTGCAGAATGCCCAAAACGGAATCGGCAAAGTAGGTAAGGTTGCAATGGTTGTAAAGTGGGTAAGCTTTGCTTTGTTTGCTGTAGCATTTATTGCAGATATTTATGCAGTTGTTGAATATTTTACGGCAGATGAAATTACAGAGGAAAAGATTCCTCACCACCTTCTTTCGGCAGTTAATACTTCCTACGGTGAGGACTATGTTTACTATCAGACGGTTAAAAACCTGAAAGGTGAAGCGGCTGACACAAACAATCACGAGGCGGACGCAAAAATCGGCTGGCTCACACTTTACACAACAAAAGATAAAGCGGCAGGCAATCCGATTCTTGCAGAAAACCTCAAGCTTCAGACAGGCTCATCGAGCTTCAAGGAAGGCGCGTCTTTCGTTCATCTTTTCAATGAATCAGCCGCTCTCAACCTTACAGATGAAAAATATACAGGCGTTAAGGACAGCATGAACGGTACATACATCACGTTTAACCGTGCCGCTTCAACGCTTGTCGGCAGTGCTGTTACAAACGGCACAGCGGCTGTAATCGGTGTCGGAGGACTTGCACTCGGCGCACTTCTGGGCGTG
>JAZUFU010000122.1:0-16387 GCA_045640865.1 Acutalibacteraceae bacterium
AAGCTGGGCACTCAACACTCTTGATGTCGGCGAAGCGGCAACTTCACTCTGCGGCACAAAAGCAGGCGCGGACATGAAGGACGGTCTTAGACTTAACTATGTTAAGAACAACCTCCAGGTAGTTGAAAAGCCCAATCTTGAAGTCGGCGGCGTTGCGTTCTTTGACGGCAAATCGGCAGACCCCGCGGCTATCGAGGCGAGATGCTGGATTGACTCAATCCTTGAGGACAAAGAAGTTGTTACAAAGCCTGAGCAGGCATTTGTTGTAACTCAGATTCTCGAAGCTATCTATGAGTCGGGCAAGACAGGTCTTCCTGTAATTTTTGACTGATAAAAAATAAAAATTTCAAAAATAACCATTGACAAAACGAATTTTATAGTTTATAATCGTTTTCAATATTCCAAATGCAATGATGATATTAAGTTCTGAAGGCTAATTTTTCAGAGAGCCGCCGGTTGGTGCGAGACGGTAAAAATCCTTTGAGAGCTGTCTCGTATCGGAGCAGAGTTCCTGAATACCTCTTGGTGATAGGGAGCTACGGGTGGTTTCGTTAAAAACCGGGGGCTTGTTGGAGCCTTTTGAGCGGTCGCTTTTTGGCGGCAATACGGGTGGTACCGTGGTTATTTTTAATCATCCCGCAGAAATCTTTTATGGTTTCTGCGGTTTTTTTATGGAAGAGAGGAAAAAGTCATGAAAAAAATTTTTATTTCGGATTTCACATTGAGAGAGCTTATTACTAACCGTAAAGTTCCTCTGCTATTCAGAGAGAAAACGGCAATAGCCAGATGTATAGATTCTTTCGGCGCGGACGCCATTGAGCTTGCGGAAATTAAAAATTCCAAAGAAGATAATATCGTTTACAGAACAATCGCCGCCGCTGTTAAAAACAGTATGGTGTGCATACCCGCAGGCTTCACTTCCGAAAGCGTTGAGGAAGCATGGGAATGTGTTAAGGACGCTGTTAAGCCCTGCTTGCAGATTGCGCTTCCCACATCTACGGTTCAGATGGAGTATTCATATCACCTTAAAGATAAAAAGATGCTTGTAAAAATCGCGGAGCTGTGCCTTGCGGCGAGAGCAAAGTGCGATGATGTTGAGTTCGTTGCGCTTGACGCCACAAGAGCTGACATTGACTTCCTTGCCGAAGCGTGCAGGACAGCGGTTGAAAACGGCGCGACTGCTGTTACAATCTGCGACGACGCGGGCATCTGCATGCCGTCTGAATTCTCGGCTGTTGTCGTTAAAATCAAAGAAGCAATTAACGCGCCTGTTTATGTTAAGGTGTCAGATAATATAAACATGGCGGTTGCCGCCGCGGCAGATGCCGTTATCAACGGTGCTGACGGTGTTAAAACAGCAATAACAGGCAAAAATGTCCTGCTTACAGGCGAATTTGCCGATATAGTTTCGGTCAAGGGCGAGGTACTCGGTATCACCACCGACCTCCATGTTACCGAAATTCACAGAGATATTGACGAAATGCTCAGAAGCGTAAATCAGAGCAGTTTTGAAAACGCGTCTGACGAAACCAGCGGCGAGGGCAGTGATGTTTTCCTTGACTCGTCAAGCACATTAACTCAGCTCAGCGAAGCGGTTGCGGACCTCGGCTATGAGCTTACAGACGAGGATATCGGAAATGTATATAAAGCTCTTATGAGAGTATGCGAAAAGAAAAACTGCGTCGGCGCAAAGGAGCTTGAAGCTCTTATCGCTTCGTCGGCAATGCAGGTTCCGTCAACCTATCATGTTAAAAGCTATAACACCACAAGCGGCAATCTCATAACCGCGATGGCAAATATAACCCTCACAAAGGATGATGAGGAAATCTGCGGCGTCAGCGTCGGCGACGGTCCGATTGACGCGGCATTCAGAGCGATTGAAAGCAGCATCGGCTACCACTATGAGCTGGACGATTTCCAGATTCAGGCGGTTACGGGCGGCAAGGAGTCAATCGGCTCGGCATTTGTAAGGCTTCGCAGTAACGGCAAGCTCTATTCGGGCAACGGAATTTCCACCGATATTGTCGGAGCGAGCATACGCGCTTACATTAACGCGCTCAATAAAATAATTTACGAGGAGAATTAATATGAAACTCTCGTTTTCAACGAAAAACGTTAAAAGAAAATCATTTCTTGATATATGCAAATTCACATCTGATTACGGCTATGAGGGCTTTGAGATTTATGACGCTCTCAGCGAAAGAAAAAGCCACAGCGACAGCATTCTCAGAACGGAAAATTTTGCCGACTCAAACAGAAAACTCAACAACAGAAACATATCTGTTTCAGCTCTGACTGTTCCGTTTTCACCCGATAAAGCTGATGTTCCCGACAACGCGCTTGTTCACTATGTTGAGCTTGCGAAAAATGCGGGCATTGAAACGATTATTGTCGCTTTTGATTCTGAACCGTGCGTTGAGGAGCTTTCAAAGAAGCTCATTCCTGCCATAAAAGCGGCAGAGGGCACGGATGTTGAAATCCTTTTTGAAACAAGCGGTTATCTTGCCGCAACAGAAAATGTAATTGACCTTATTCAGTATTACGGCACGGGTGTTCTCGGCGCGGCGTGGAATGTAAGAGAAACATTCTTCACAGCAGGGGAGTCATCCGAAACAACAATCAAAAACCTCGGTGCGTACATCAGATATGTCCGCCTCGGCGACAGAAAGGGCGACACCGATGTTCTTATCGGCGAGGGCGACCTGCCCGTAAGAAACTTCATTGACGCGCTCCGTTCGCTCAACTTTGAGGGCTTTATCTGCTGCGACTGGAACGACGAAATCGAAGACCCCGATATAGTTCTCACGCATTTCCTCAACTACCTTTCCGTTTTTGAAAAAGAGGAAAAGGAGAACGGTCAGCTTTATTACAACCGCTCAAGAACAGGTACTTTCCCATGGAAAAAGTACGATGTAATCGAAAAGACCTTTTCACAGGTGCTTGACTGTATGGTTGAACGCTATCCCGACCAACTCGCGTTTAAATACACAACGCTTGACTACACAAGAACCTACGCTCAGTTCAGAAACGATGTTGACAGAGTTGCCGCTTCGCTCATTTCTCTCGGCGTAAAACCGGGACATCACGTTGCGGTGTGGGCGACGAATATTCCAGCATGGTATCTGACCTTCTGGGCGACAACCAAAATCGGCGCGGTGCTTGTTACCGTCAACACAGCTTATAAAATCCACGAGGTCGAGTATCTGCTCCGTCAGTCCGATACACATACTCTTGTTATGATTAAGGACTGCAAGGACACGGACTACTCTGAAATTATGAAAGAGCTTTGCCCCGAGCTTCAGACTCTTGAAGCAGGCAAGCCGCTGTTTTCAAAGAATCTGCCTTTCCTGAGAAACATCATCACCGTTGATTTCAAGATGAATGGCTGTCTCACATGGGAAGAAATGCTCTCGAGAGCGGATATGATTCCTCACGAGGAGGTTCGCCGCAGAGCTTCGCTTGTAAAGCCCGACGATGTGTGCAATATGCAATATACAGCGGGTACGACAAGCTTCCCGAAGGGCGTTATGCTCACGCACAACAACATCATAAATAACGGCAAAATTATCGGCGACCGAATGGACTTATCCACCGCTGACAGAATGATGATACAGGTGCCGATGTTCCACTGCTTCGGCATGGTACTTTCCATGACCTCAATGCTCACTCACGGCGGCACGATAAGTCCGCTCCCGTATTTCTCACCGAAATCATCACTTTCCTGCATTAACAACGAAAAAATCACCTGCTTCAACGGCGTTCCGACAATGTTTATCGCAATGTTCAACCATGAGGACTTCGCGAAAACCGATTTTTCGTATATGCGTACGGGCATTATGGCAGGCGCGAACTGTCCGCCCGACCTTATGAGACGAGCCGCTGACGAGATGAACATGAGAGAAATCATCAGCGTTTACGGTCAGACGGAATCCGCTCCGGGCTGCACAATGGGAGAGGTAAACGAAGACCTTGACCACCGTGTTGAAACTGTCGGCAGTGCGTTCCCCGGCGTTGAGTGCAAAATTATCGATCCCGAAACAGGCAAAGAGCTTCCCGACGGCGAAAGCGGCGAGTTTGTTGCGCGCGGCTTCAACATCATGAAGGGCTATTACAAAATGCCCGAAGCGACGGCGAAAGCCATTGACAAAAACGGCTGGCTTCATTCGGGCGATATATGCTGCCGTACTCCCGACGGATATTTCAAGGTTACGGGCAGACTCAAAGACATGATTATCCGCGGCGGCGAAAATCTTTATCCGAGAGAGATTGAGGAATTTTATCTCACCAATCCCAAAATCCGCGATGTACAGGTTATCGGCGTTCCTGACGAAAGATACGGCGAGGAAGCGTGCGCGTGGATTGTGCTTCACAAGGGCGAGGAAGCGGACGAAAACTATATGCGTGAATTCGGCAATTCCCATATCGCGCGCCATAAGGTTCCGAGATATTTCATGTTTGTTGACAGCTTCCCGATGAATGCGGCGGGCAAAATCCTCAAATATAAAATGCGCGAGGAGTCAATAAAACTGCTCGGTCTTGAAAAATAATTAAAAAAGTTATAGACAAAAAGCAAAAATCTTGGTACAATACAATGAGAGTGTCAGGCATTCCCGGCACTCTCAAACGGTATCTTACAAAGGAGCTTCATTAAAAATGAGAAAGTTTAAAAAATTACTGTCTGTAGTTCTTTGCGCGATTATCGTTTTCGGCTCGGTCGGTGTTTCATCGTCCGCTGAAAGCGCGTTCGTTTCCGGCGCAAAGGATATAGGCGCAAATGTACTTGACAATTTCCTTGCTACTCTCAGCGTTTCACTTGACAGAGCGCTTACATTGCTTCTCAACGGCGTTCTCGACGTTGTAAGCCTTTCAGGCAAGGGTATTGCTGATGTTTCAACCTACAAGAATGAGCTTGCAGAGAAATATTCAGGTCATGACAAGTTCGTTGACGAACCCGCGGAGGGCGCACAGTTCAGCCTCGGTTACGACAAGCGTTCAATCATGCCCGAGGATTTCTATGACGCGACATATTACAAATACGGCGCGGCAGGCCTTGGTCCCCTTATTGATTACGGCGTGGAAATCAACAAGACAGCCGCTGACCTTTCAGAGTATTATGCTGATCAGTATGCGGAAGCAAACGGTCTTTCACAGGCTGAAAGAGACGAAGCAGCCGCTCAGCTCAGAGAAAGATATGCTGCTGACATTCTCAGTGTCCGCACAATCTGCCTTGACGATTCAAGAGGCAAGGTTCTTATTGCCGCTGTTGACTGTATCGGCATGACAAATGCAAGCCAGAACGAAATTCTTAAGCTCATTGACGCTTACTGCAAAGAAAACAACATCAACGACATCGTCAGCGTTAATGTATGCGCTACTCACACCCACAGCGGTATTGATACCCTCGGCATCATGCAGTGCGTAGGTCAGCTTATTGACGGTTCGCTTATTGACAAGGCGCTTAAGGGCGAGAAGAACTCTGTTCCCGACGACAAATATATGTCATTCCTTTACAAGACTGTTGCAGCTTCCATGATTGACGCTTACAACAACATGGAAAAGGGCGACCTTTACTTCGCAAAGGACGATTCAGAAACATCTTACACCAACGCAAACGGTGAAAATGTTGAAATGAACTTCTTCCAGGGAAGCAACGACGCTGTTGATTTTATTTCCGAAATCTATAAGCTCACATTCGTTCCCGAAAACACAGCCGCTAAAAAGACAGTTATCGCTAACTTCGCTGTTCATCCCGAAAAGGTTGGCGTAAGCAGCGCGGAAGAAATCACTCCCATGATTTCAGCTGACTTCATTCCCTATATGGAGCAGAGAATTCAGATGGCTGAGGACGACTGCAACTTCATCTTCATCAACTCCGCTATCGGTTCATTCATCAAGATGAGCTTCGGCGCGGCAAACGAGCTTTACAGAAACTGCTATGAAGACGGAAAGAATCCTCTTTTCGACACTACATACGAAAACCGTTCAATGAGATACGGCGTTGTTATCGGTGATTACATTGCCGCTATTCCTCAGGGCGAAAAGGTTGATCCCATCCTTAATGTTGCGACTAAGGATATCACAGTCAAGTGCGATAACCCCGTTATAAGACTTCTCGCTCTTGTAAAAATGACAAACAATGTCATCCTCACAGACGCTAAGAACAGTGTTTACACCGTTTCAAACGTAGGCTATATGGAAATCGGCAAGAACATAAAGATATTCATGTGCCCCGGTGAAATGAACCCTGAGGTTATTCACACAGCCGACCATATGCTTTCAAAGGAATACTCAATCACCAAGGACGAGTTCCAGTATGAGCCTCTCACAGCTTATTTTGACGAAACAGACGATGTTCTCTGCTTTGGTCTTATGAACGACATGGCAGGCTACATTGACCCCGATAACGACTATTCTCTTATCGTTCTCCGCTTCAATGATTACGGTCAGCCCGAGGGCGAATATGCCTTTAACGCTAACTTCAACGCATGGCTGTTCTCATATTCATCAGACACAGCTTCAACTCTTGTCGGCAACTTCCTTGACCTCGTTAAGGTTTCAAACGGTGAAGCTCCCGAGGGCGTTGCAACACGCGATTTCGGCAGAGTAATTCCTCATTTCCTTAAATTCATCATCGACATCTTCCGCAATATCCTCGAAGTATTCGGTATAAAGTTCTGATAGTTTAATCCAAAATATAACACCGTGATTTGCATTGAGCATTTCACGGTGTTTTGCATGAACAAGTAAATATTCGCCTTACATATTGACTATTCCCTTAAAATTAGCTATAATATAAGGGAAAGGCGGTGCAATTTATGAGAATATTTAATTATTCAGCACTCAAAGAGCAGAAATGGGATTCTGAAATTCTCGGACTTATTGCGGCAATATATAAAGAAGCAGGCAAACAGGAGCTTTATCTTAAACAGCAGCCGCAGAAGCTTGAAAAGCTTGTTGAAATCGCAAAGATTCAAAGCACCGAGGCATCGAATGCGATTGAAAATATTATTACCACAAGCACGCGAATAAAACAGCTTGTTGAGGAAAAAACTGCGCCGCGCAACCGCGATGAACAGGAGATTGCAGGTTACAGAGACGCGCTTAACATTATCCATGATAACTTTGACGCGATTCCTATTACGCGCAATTATATTTTACAGCTTCACAAAATTATGTACAGTCATCTGAACAACCCTATGGCAGGGCAGACAAAAAATGTGCAGAATTATATCAGCGCGACCTATCCCGACGGGCACACAGAAACACTTTTTACACCGCTTGATCCGTTTGAAACGCCCGAGGCACTTGACAGAATTTGTGAGGAATATAACAGGGTAATCGGTAATTTTGAGGTTGAGCCGCTGATAGCAATACCTGTTTTTATCCACGATTTTCTCTGTATTCATCCGTTTAATGACGGCAACGGCAGAATGAGCAGACTGCTTACAACTCTGCTTTTATACCGCAGCGGATTTTATGTAGGAAAATATATTTCATTAGAGGCAAAAATTGCCAAGAACAAAGACCTGTATTATAACGCGCTCAATTCCTCACAGAATGGCTGGCACGAAGGAAAAGAAGATGCTGTGCCGTTCATCAAATATATCCTCGGCACAATTCTTGCGGCATACAGGGATTTTGAAGACAGATTTTCTATTATAGAAGAGAAACTTCCCGCAATAGAAATGGTACGCAAGGCATCTCTTCAGCAAATCGGAAGATTTAAAAAACAGGACATCAGGGATTATTGCCCGTCGTTGAGCATAAGCTCAATTGAAAACGCACTCAGAAAAATGGTCGCCGACGGCGAAATAAAGCGTGAAGGCTCTGGAAAAAACACTTGCTATTATCGTTTAAAATAAACAAAAAGCATCTGTCGTTTATAGGCAGATGCTTTCTTAATTATATTAGATTTATAATTTCGATAACGGTAAGCGTTTCGTTTTCAACTCTGAATTTTATCTCTCTGCCCTCATATTTAAAGCCGTAAATCCTTTCGGGGTCGTTCTGATATGACGGGCGGGGATCCTGCGCCAGAATCTGAGTAAGTACGCTGATAAATTCTGCTGAATTGTTTTCTTTGATTTCGTCGGGAATTACTACATTCAGCGAATAATCCTTTACCTCGTCAGCGAAGCCGCCGACGGCATCGGGCACGCAGTCAACATTCGGCAGATACGGCTTGATGTCAAGAATCGGCGTACCGTCCGCCATGTCCGCACCGCTGACATGAATAATTGTACCTAAGTTTTCATCTGTTTCGATTTTTTCAATCTTCACGCACGAAAGCCCAATCGGGTTCGGTCTGAAAGGGGAGCGCGTGGCAAAAACGCCCATTCGCCTGTTGCCGCCGAGCCTCGGTGGGCGCACGGTGAGAGCATTACTTTCTTTTGAACGGTCAAATTCCCATATCAGCCACAGATGCGAAAAGCCCTCAAGCCCTTTCACGGCGTCGGGACTTCTGAACTCAGGCTCAAAAATAATCTGAGCTTGAAGCCCGTCAATTAAATTACTCTGCCGCGGAATCCCGAATTTATCGGGAAATCCGCTTTTTATTTTTGCAATAGTTTTCATATTTCATAGTCGGCGCACGCTCTGTCAATAATAACGGAGTGGACGAATTTTTTGACTTCAAGGTGAGCAGGGTGAACCTGATAGCCGTCAAGAGCCTCCTTTGACTCAAAAACGGAGTAAAGAGCAATGTCAAATCCCTTGGGGTTGTAGTTGAAGCCGACCTCTGCACTTATAAGTCCCGGCACAACGCCGACAAGCGAAGTGAGAAGCTCTCTCATTTTTTCCATATTTTTTTGCTTGTCTTCATCATCGCGAACGCGCCAGAAAACCAGATGTTTAATCATAAAAATGCACCTCTTTTTTTGTATTGTTGAATATTTTTTAAATATTATAACAGAATAATTATGAAAATTCAATCAGTTAATAACGGAGGTTTGCTATGAAAAAGGTACTTTCTGTCTTAATATGTATCGTTTTTATTTTCTCAATGGCGGCTTGCAGCTCTGAAAAAGGAAATGCAAACGAAACAGAGAAAAAAGAGCCGCTTGAAATTTATTTTCTGAATTTCAAGCCCGAAATCGCGGATATATATAAAGAAATCGCGGCAAAATACAAAGAGGAAAAAGGCGTTGATGTCAAGGTTGTTACCGCGGCGAGCGACACATACGAGACAACGCTGAAATCCGAAATCGCTAAAAAAGGCGCGCCGACAATCTTTCAGATAAACGGCCCTGTCGGCTATCAGGCGTGGAAGGACTACTGCCTTGATTTGAAAAACACCGAGCTTTATTCTCACCTTATTGATAAGGATATGGCGGTCAAGGCAGGCGACGGCGTCTATGGAATCCCTTATGTTGTCGAGGGCTACGGAATTATCTACAACAACGAGATTATGGAAAAATATTTTGACCTCAAGGACAAGGCTGTCAGCTTTTCCTCCGCCGATGAAATCAACAGCTTCCCCGCACTCAAAAGCGTCGTTGAGGACATGACAAAGCACAAAAAAGAGCTTGGTATTGAGGGCGTTTTCGCTTCAACTTCTATGTCAGGCGGCGAAACCTGGCGCTGGGATTCTCATCTCGCAAGCGTGCCTTTCTACTATGAAATGAAAGATAGAGACAGTGATTCAAGCACAATCGCGACAGCCTACAAGGCAGATGAAATCGAGTTCAAGTACGCCGATAATTTCAGAAATCTCATTGACCTTTACACGGATAATTCCGTCAGTCAGAAAAGTGTTCTCAGCGGCAAATCCGTTGACGATTCAATGGCTGAGTTCGCCCTCGGCAGAGCGGCGATGGTTCAGAACGGCAACTGGGCGTGGTCGCAGATAAAAAATGTCAGCGGCAACACTGTCAATGAAAAAGCGATAAGATTTATGCCGCTTTATATGGGCATTGACGGCGAAGAAAATCAGGGTATCTGCATCGGCACGGAGAATTATTTTGCGATAAACAGCAAGGTGTCCGAGGAAAAGCAGAAAGCCTCAATAGAGTTTCTCGAATGGCTTTTCACAAGCGAAACGGGCAAACAGTATGTTACCGAAAAACTCGAGTTCATCACGCCTTTTGACACATTTGACGACGACGAAAGACCGTCCGACCCGCTTGCAAGGCAGGTAATCGACTGGATGGGCAGAGATGTCGAGACTGTTGACTGGACATTCAATGCTTTCCCGAATCTTGAATTTAAAACCGACTTCGGTAATTCGCTTCTTGAGTATTTCCAGGGTACTCAGTCGTGGGGTTATGTTAAGGACAAGGTTAAAAAATCCTGGCACGAACAGCGCTCATAAGTTTTGTACGGTGGTGAAATAATGCGTTTAAAAAAATATTTTCCTGTTTTTGTTGTGCCTACGCTGGCGGCATTTCTGATAGCATTCGTTATTCCGTTCATTCTCGGATTAGTGCTGTCTTTTACGAATTTCACCACCGTGCTTGACGCTCAATGGGTCGGCATTCAGAATTACGCAAGAGCGTTTGCGAATGACGATTTCAAAAACGCCCTGTGGTTTACGGTGAAATTTACGGTTGTTTCGGTCGTAACCGTCAATGTAATCGCTTTTATTTTAGCCTCGCTTCTCACAAAAGGCATAAAGGGCACAAATGTTTTCAGAACTGTTTTCTTTATGCCGAATCTTATAGGCGGTATCGTTCTCGGCTATATATGGCAGTTGATTTTAAACGGTGTTCTGCGCTTTTTCGGCGTTACGATAACCTACGACCCGAAATACGGCTTCTGGGGACTTGTAATCCTGATGAACTGGCAGTTAATCGGCTACATGATGGTTGTATATATCGCGGGAATGCAGAATATCCCGAACGATTTGCAGGACGCAGCAAAGGTTGACGGCGCGGGAGCGTGGCAGACGCTCAAAAATGTTACGATTCCGCTCGTTATGCCGAGCATCACAATTTGTATGTTCCTGACGATAACAAATTCGTTCAAGCTCTTTGACCAGAACCTTGCCCTTACGGCAGGCGCACCGTCAAAGAAAACGGCTATGCTCGCGCTCGATATTTACAACACATTTTACGGCAGCATAGGGCGTGAGGGCGTCGGGCAGGCAAAGGCGGTTATATTCTTCATTCTTGTGGCGATAATCGCGTTTATGCAGCTTAGCTTTACGCGCAAAAAAGAGGTGGAGCAGTGATGAGCAAAAGAGGCATAATTTCAAAAATTCTGTCATATATTTTTCTGGTATGTGCCGCTGCTGTTTTCCTTGCTCCGATTTTCATTGTTCTGATGAATTCCTTTAAAAGCAAGTTTCACATCAGCGATTCGCCGTTTGAGTTCCCAAACGAAGCAACCTTTGAAGGACTGAAAAACTACACACAGGGCGTTGCCAAAACAGGATTTTTTCAGGCTTTCGGCTGGTCGCTGTTTATAACTGTTTTTTCAGTTGCGGCGATTATATTTTTCACCTCAATGACGGCGTGGTATATCACAAGGCGAAAGACAAAATTCACCTCCGCTTTGTATTACGCGTTTGTTTTTTCAATGATTGTGCCGTTTCAGATGGTTATGTTCACGCTCACCAAAACCGCGAATGTACTGTCGCTTGATAATCCCGTCGGGCTTATCATAATCTATCTCGGCTTCGGCTCGGGGCTTTCGGTTTTCATGTTCAGCGGCTTTGTTAAGTCCATTCCGCTTGAAATTGAAGAAGCGGCAATGATTGACGGGTGCAGTCCCGTGCAGACTTATTTCAGAATAGTTTTTCCCATTCTGAAACCGACGGCCATAACCGTGGCAATTCTCAACGCAATGTGGGTGTGGAACGATTATCTGCTCCCGTATCTTCTTATAGGAAGCGAATACAAAACTATTCCGATTGCAGTACAGTACCTCAAGGGCGGCTACGGCTCTGTTGACATGGGCGCGATGATGGCGATGCTCGTGCTGGCGATTGTGCCGATAGTTATTTTCTATCTTTTTTCTCAAAAATATATTATAAAAGGTGTTGCGGCGGGAGCTGTGAAAGGGTAATTTTATGTCGAGTATAATTTTAAACAATATTTCAAAAATTTATTCTGACGGAACAATTGCCGTCAACAACGTCAATCTTGAAATCGACAACAAGGAGTTTATTATTCTCGTCGGCCCGTCGGGGTGCGGAAAATCCACAACGCTGAGAATGATTGCAGGGCTTGAAAGCATCTCTGAGGGCGAAATGAAAATAGGGGACAGAGTAGTCAACGATATTGAGCCTAAGGACAGAAATATTGCCATGGTTTTTCAGAGCTATGCTCTCTATCCCCACATGACGGTTTATAAAAATATGGCGTTCGGTCTTGAGCTTCGCAAAATGCCCAAGGATGAAATCGACAGCCGCGTGAGAGAAGCGGCGAAAATTCTTGACATTGAACATCTTTTAAAGCGTAAGCCGAAAGCGCTTTCGGGCGGTCAGCGTCAGCGAGTCGCTTTAGGCAGAGCCATGGTTCGCTCGCCAGATGTTTTCCTGCTTGACGAGCCGCTTTCAAACCTTGACGCAAAGCTCAGAACAGCCATGAGAACGGAAATTATCAAGCTCCATAAACGCCTTGAAACAACCTTTGTTTATGTTACTCACGACCAGACTGAGGCTATGACAATGGGCGACAGAATTGTCGTTATGAAGGACGGCGTTGTTCAGCAGGTTGATACTCCCGAAAATCTCTATAAATCGCCGTGTAATATCTTTGTCGCGGGCTTTATCGGTTCACCCGGAATGAATTTTATTCCGTGCAGATTTGACGGCAAAGGCTCTCTTGACATCAGCGGCGTGAAGCTGAAAATCGGAAGAAGCGAACAACTCATCGCATTGAAAAACATTGACACCGACAGACAGCTGATTCTCGGCATACGCCCCGAAGATTTAACCGTTGACAGCGATTTCATAAAGAACAATCCCGACTCCTGCATTGAAGCGCAGGTCGATGTTGTTGAGCCTCTCGGCAGCGAAACGTTCCTTTATCTCGATTTTCTTTCAACGAAGCTGATTGCCCGTGTTTCGCCCGATATGAAATATGAGCAGGGGCAGACAATCAAATTGGGGATTAACAGCTCTAAGCAGCACATATTTGACTCGTCAAGCGGAATAAACATCTTGACATTGAATTGAATAGGTTATAAAATAAGTAAGTACGAAAGAATAACCGTGCTTACTTTTTTATTTACAGGAGTGTTTAAAATGGGAATTTTGGAAAGCGAAGTAATCAAAGGCTTTGTCCGTCTCTGCGATGACGGCTGGAAACAGGGCTGGCATGAAAGAAACGGCGGCAACCTTACATACCGCATGAAAAAAGAAGAAGTTGAAGAATGCAAGCCTTATTTCAACTACGACAAGCCGTGGGTAAATATGGGCGTTAAAGCGGAAAATCTTGCAGGCGAGTTCTTTATGGCTACAGGCACAGGCAAATACTTCCGCAATATGATACTTGACCCCGAAGCAAACATCTGCATTGTTGAGATTAACGCAGAGGGCGACAGCTACAGAATAGTATGGGGTCTTAAGAACGGCGGCGGTCCGACAAGCGAATTCCCCAGCCATTTCCTCAACCACAGCGTTAAGGCTAAGGAAACTGACGGCGCGGCAAGAGTTATCTATCACGCGCATCCCACAAACATTATCGCTCTCACATTCGTTCTTCCGCTTACAGACTCAGCATTTTCAAAGGTTCTGTGGCAGAGCATGACAGAATGCCCCGTTGTATTCCCCAAGGGCGTAGGCGTTGTTGAATGGATGATTCCCGGCGGCGCGGAAATAGCTCTCAAAACAAGCGAACTTATGAAAAAATACGATATAGTTGTATGGGCTCATCACGGTCTTTTCGTTATGGGCAATGATTTTGACTCCGCTTTCGGTCTTATGCACACAGTTGAAAAGTCAGCGGAAATCTATGTAAGAATGCTCAGCACAGGTCTTCCCATGCTTCAGACAATCCCCGAGGATAAACTCGCTGATGTTGCGGAAGCATACGGCGGAAAGCTTGCGGAAAATCTTTTATAATTCTGTATTTCAGATGTTGCAGACACGGCTGTTTCCCGGCTGTGTCTGTTTTAAAATATGCGCATATGATGTATCGGGGCTGTGTTTCGCAAATTGCACGCCCTTATTAAAAAGCAGGAGTGATAAAAATGTCCACAATCAGCAATCTGATTTTCAATAATCAGAAGCATTTTATCTCGTCATCATTCGGAGTGAGAGATTCTTTCTCTACAGAAAACGGAGCAACAGGCAATAATCACGAAGCAACAGATTACGCAACCTATAATGTGAAGCTCCCACAGTACGCAATTGAAAGCGGCTATGTTTTTGAAGTCGGCAAGTCAACGGATGACGGCGCGCTTTATGTGTGGGTGATTTACCCGAGAATAAAATACGCGTTTCTTCATTATCATCTTGACAGCTATAAGGTTAAAAGCGGTCAGTCAGTCTCTAAAGGAACACTTCTCGGCTACACGGGAATGACGGGCAGAGCCACGGGAATTCATCTTCACCTCGGAGTGAGAAATCTTTCAAAGCTTTCGGATTCTCAGATAAAGAAAATGACATGGAACAACCTCACCAAATGCCCGTATGTTGACCCTGAAAAAATATCGTACAAAGCTCCTTCATCAAAAACTGCTAAAACTGTAAAAACAACAATTCAGAAAAAAACATCATTCTTCCCCTCAAAGGGATATTTCACAAAAGGGGATTCCTACGAAAATATCGGTAAAATCGCTTCATTTTTGCGTCAGAAATTCCCGTCATATACAGATAAAAAAGCTCTCGGTAATCTGTTCGGCCCGTATCTTGTTGCGGCTGTTAAGGAATTTCAGAGAAGAACAGGGCTTGAAGCGGACGGCAACATCGGCCCGATAACGCTTGAAAAGCTCAAATCATTCGGTTTCAAGGAATAATCTGATAAATCAGCTTCCTTGATTTTACAGAAATTATATGTTAAAATTTATTTGTGATTTTATAAATCGGAGGAAGCCATGAATCAGAACATTTTCAGAAAAAAGAGTATAGATAAAATAAATTCACCCGAAAGCCTCAACGATTATATCCGTGTCTCAAATCCCGCGGTGTGGCTCATTCTCGCGGCGGTGATTTTTCTGCTCATAGGTATTCTCATCTGGGGCTTTTTCGGGCATATCGATACAACGGTCAAGTCCTATGCGGTTGTCAAAAGCAGCGAGGCTGTTTGCAGTGTTCCGAAAGAGGAAATTGCTTCAATCAAAAAGGATATGACCGTTATCATTGACGGCAAAGAGGGAAGCGTCATTAAAATCGGCGATTATGACGAGGCAAACGATTCGTATAATGTTTTCGTTCACGCTGATGTAAAGGACGGCTCATACTCGGCGGAATTTGTTGTGGAAAGGGTTAAGCCTGCTTCATTTGTGCTTAATTAGGGAGTAAACTATGGCTGGAAAAATTAAAAAAGTTCCCGTAATTATGCAGCTTGAAGCTCTCGAATGCGGCGCGGCGTGCCTTACAATGATTCTTGCCTACTACGGTAAATGGCTTCCGCTTGAGCAGATACGCTCTGACTGCGGTGTGTCGAGAGACGGCTCTAACGCCAAAAACATTCTCAAGGCGGCGAGATATTACGGCTTCGAGGCAAAGGGCTACCGCTTTGAGCCCGAAAGCCTTAAGGAAAGCGGCAGTTTTCCGTGCATAATTCACTGGAATTTCAATCATTTTGTTGTTTTAAAAGGCTTCAAAGGCGATAAAGCGTATCTCAACGACCCCGCACGCGGCTCGATAACCGTGAGCATGAAGGAGTTTGACGACGCTTTCACGGGCATCTGCCTTATGTTCGCGCCGACGGAGGAGTTCACTCCCTCGGGCAAAAAGAAAAGCATGTTCTCTTTCGCCTCCAAAAGGCTTAAGGGGACAGGCGTTGCTATTGCATTCACTGTAATTACAAGCGTTATCACAGCTCTTATGGGCGTAATCAGCCCGGGATTTTCCCGCTTTTTCTTAGACAGGCTTTTGGGCGGCGAAAATAATCAGCAGCTCATTCCTTTTATTGTTCTGCTCGCCGTGTTCAGTCTTATTCAGATTATCATGTCTGCCATGACCGCGATTTACAGCCTGCGCATCAGCGGCAAAATGGCGGCTGTCGGCAGTTCGACCTATATGTGGAAGGTGCTCAATCTGCCCATGGAGTTTTTCTCTCAGCGTTATGCGGGCGACATACAGGGCAGGCAGACCTCCAACGCTTCAATAGCAAATACTCTCATCAACACATTTGCCCCGCTTCTGCTTAATACGGCGATGATGGTGATTTATCTTGTGCTGATGCTTCGCTACAGCCTTATTCTGACGGCAATAGGGCTTTTTTCGCTTACAATAAACGCTGTTGTTTCCGATTATATTTCACGCAAAAGGGTAAAT
>JAZUFU010000123.1:0-5388 GCA_045640865.1 Acutalibacteraceae bacterium
GCGACAACAATAAGCGGAATTTTTTTCATGCGCTGTCCCCCGTTCACTGTATTCTGCCGAAGCTTTTTTCGATTTCCTTTTTGCTCATTTCAATGAGCACGGGTCTGCCGTGAGGGCAGTATCTTATATCGGGCTGTGAGAGAAGATTCTCAACGAATTTTTCAAGCTCAAACTGAGTTGTGCTGTCCCCTGCCTTAATCGCCGCTCTGCACGCGGTGGAGTGATAAATCCAGTCAAGCTTTTCGGGGATAAGCTCGCGCCTGTTGTCCGCAAGGTAGCCTGCAAGCTCGCTGATAATATCGGGTATATCCGCCGCCGTGAGATATACGGGGCACTCGGTAACAATAACCATGCCCTGCCCGAAGTCCTCAACGGCATAACCTGCTTTAAGGAGAATGTCGGTGTTTTCCATAACGGCGTTGTATTCCTCTTTGCTCAGCGTAACGGTTACGGGCATGAGAAGAAGCTGACTTTCGGCGTCGTTCACATTCTTTTTAAGGGATTCAAAAATCATTCTTTCGTGAGCGGCGTGCTTGTCTATAAGAAGCATTTTGTCGCCCTGCTCAACAATTATGTAGGTTTTGAATGCCTCGCCTATTACTCTGAACGGCTCGGGAATAAATTCTTCCTTTTCCTCAGCCGTTTCGGTAATTACCTGCTCGGGAACGGGCTCAGGCTCTTTTATTTCCGGTGTTTCTTTTATTTCTTCCTTTTTCGGGGAGGGATTGTTGAGGAGAATGTCCTCGTCGCGCTCCTCCGTAACGGTATCTTTCGTATCTGAATTGAAAACTATTGTTTTCGGCTTCGGTCTTGCTTCAAAAGTGCTGAAAACAGGCTGTGTTTCTTTGGGCGGCTGAGACTTTATTTCCTGCTTCTGTTCTTTAACTTCAAATGAAGCTGCCGGCTTTTTAGCCGCCGAGCTGTCAAGCCTTATCTGCTCCGCCTTGAAAGCCTGCGGAAGCTGCTGAGAATTTATTTTAATCTGCGCTCTGCTCTCAAAGCTCATCTGCGGCCTTGTGTCATTCTCCTGCAACGCGAATTTCGCGCAGTAATAAACTGCGTCAAAGATTTTTTTCTCGTCCGCAAATCTTACCTCGGTCTTTGCAGGATGAACATTGACATCAACCGCGCCTGCGGGAGCCGTTATATTCAGCACGCAGGCAGGGAATTTGCCTGCCATGATTGCGTTTTTGTATGCCTGCTCAAGAGCCGCCGTGCCTGTCCTCGTCTTGATAAGTCTGCCGTTTAAGAAGAAGAACTGCATTGTGCGGTTTGCCCTTGAATTGACAGGTTTTGAAATGAATCCGCTGACTTTTATTCCGTTCAGCTCATAACTGCACTCCATAAGAGACTGTGAAAACTCCCTGCCGAAAACGGAGAACACGGTGTTTTTAATCTCGCCATCGCCAGAAGTAACAAGCGTTTCCTTACCGTCGCGGATAAATCTTATGCTTATCTCGGGGTGTGAAAGAGCAATTCTATCGACAACTCCCGCAACGGCGTTTGCCTCGGTAACGTCCTTTTTGAGAAATTTCATTCTCGCAGGGGTATTATAAAAAATATCCCTTACAATAATTGTCGTACCCTTGGGGCAGCCTGCGTCGTCGAGCAGAATTTCTTCGCCACCCTCAATGCAGTAGCGTGTGCCGACCGCTTCCGCCTCGGCTCTTGTCATAATCTCGACCCTCGAAACCGCCGCGACAGACGCGAGTGCTTCACCGCGGAAGCCGAGAGTAAGAATCGAATCAAGGTCGTCAGCCTCTTTGATTTTGCTTGTGGCGTGGCTGATAAACGCCTTTTTAATGTTGCCGCGGTCAATTCCGCAGCCGTTATCGGTTATTCTTATATAGGTAACACCGCCGCGCCGAATTTCAACAGTAACGGCTGACGCGCCTGCGTCAATGGAATTTTCCATAAGCTCCTTAACAACTGAAGCAGGTCTTTCAACAACCTCGCCTGCGGCAATAAGCTCAGCAACGTGTTTCGGAAGTATATTTATTTCGGGCACGGTATCACCTTCTTTCGTTTAAAATTATCTTATATTTTCTTAGCCTCATTGACCATTTCGTAAAGCTTCTGCATCGCTTCAATGGGCGTGAGGGTGTTTACATCTATCGTTTTAAGCTCGTCAATTATTTCGTTTCCTGCTCCGCCTGCGAATGAAAGCTGCATAAACGGGTCATCATCCTCCGCTTTCGGCGTTTCGCTCATGTGAACGGGAGCGGCTGTCTCCTCAAGCTCCTTGAGAATCGCCCTCGCTCTGTTGACGACGGAATTGGGCACACCCGCGAGCTTGGCAACCTCAATGCCGTAGCTGCCGTCAGCACCGCCGCGGACAATTCTGCGCAGGAAAGTAATATCGTCTCCGCGTTTTTTGACGGCGATGTTATAATTTTTCACGCCGTCAAGCTTGTCCTCAAGCTCGGTAAGCTCGTGATAATGAGTGGCAAAAAGCGTTTTCGCGCCTAATTTTTTCTTGTCCGCCGTGTGCTCAAGCACAGCTCTCGCGATGCTCATTCCGTCAAAGGTGGAGGTTCCTCTGCCTATTTCGTCAAAGATAAGCAGACTTTTTGATGTGGCGTTTTTGAGAATGTTCGCGACCTCGCTCATCTCAACCATGAATGTTGACTGACCTGAGGCTAAATCATCTGACGCGCCTACACGGGTGAAAATGCTGTCGGTAATTCCTATCTCGGCAGAAGCGGCGGGAACGAAACAGCCGCACTGCGCCATGAGAACTATCAGCGCAACCTGGCGCATATATGTTGACTTACCTGCCATGTTCGGTCCCGTGATAATCGCACAGCGGTTTTCGCCGCAGTCAAGCAGAGTATCATTCGGAACAAACGGGCTGTCCTTCATCATTTTTTCAACAACGGGGTGTCTGCCGTCCTTAATATTGATAACGGGCTTTTCCGTCATGACGGGGCAGACATAGCCGTTTTTGAGTGAAACATCGGCAAAGGAGCAAAGCGCATCAACAGCGGCTATTGCGGCGGCGGTTTTCTGAATCCTGAAATATTCGTCCGCAACCTTGCCGCGCACAAGGGAGAAGATTTCGTATTCGAGCTTGACTATTCTCTCCTGCGCTCCGAGTACCTTTGACTCAAGCTCTTTGAGCTCCTGCGTGATGTATCTTTCACAGCTTGCAAGGGTCTGTTTTCTTATGTATCCCTCGGGAACAAGCTCCTTGAAGGAATTTGGAATTTCTATGTAATAGCCGAAAACCCTGTTGTAGCCGATTTTCAGCTTTTTGATGCCTGTTTTTTCCTGCTCGTCCATCTGCACCTTGGCGATGTAGCCCTTGCCGTTGACGACAATATCGCGCAGAGAGTCAAGCTCGGTGTTGAATCCGTCCCGTATCATTCCGCCCTCGCGGACTGTGAACGGCGGGTCCTCGCAGATTGAGGACTCTATGAGCTGTTCAATATCCGAAAGAGTGTCAAGCGAAGCGTTAAGCTCCTTTAAAAGCTGACTTTCAAATCCCTCCAGCTCATTTTTAAGGGCAGGGATTTTTTGGATTGCCGCAAGAAGCGCGCGAAGCTCCTTGGCATTCGCCGTGCCATAGACGATTCTCGCCATAAGGCGTTCCATGTCTACAACGCCGCCGAGAGCGGATTTAATCGCGTCAAGAGAAATGGGATTTTCCGTAATCTCGCTTACGGCGTGATGCCTTTTTTCAATCTTCGGGAGGCTGACAAGCGGCTGTTCAACCCATGAGCGGATAAGCCTTTTGCCCATGGCTGTGCAGGTTTTGTCGAGTACCCACAGAAGCGTTCCCTTTTTCTCGCGGTTTCGCATGGTTTCCGTCAGCTCAAGATTGCGGCGTGAGCTGACATCTATTTTCATAAACTGAGATTCACTGTAAAACTCGACGGAACGGATGTTATCGACTGAGCTTTTCTGCGTTTCCTGTAAATATCTCAGCGTCGCGCCGAGAGCGATAACCGCCTCCTCGCCCGAAACGCCGAGCTCCTCAACATCGTTCACGCTGAAATGAGAAAGCACAAGGCTGAGATTTTCGCCGTAATCAAGGCTTTCCTCGGGAAGTCCGTCCGCCATGCAGTTAAGGCGGTTTTTGACAAACTCGCGCAGCTTTTTGCCGCTGACTGCCTGAGCGTTATAGATAATCTCTGACGGGGTGTATCTGCCGAGCTCATTTATAATCTTTGACTGAACATCTTTCGAGTCGATATGCGTCAGATGAACGGAGCCTGTCGAAACATCGGCAAAGCATATGCCGGCTCTGCTGCCCTCGGCGATAATGCAGGCAAGGTAGTTGTTCTTTGACTCGTCGAGCATATTGCTCTCAATAACCGTGCCGGGGGTAACAACTCTTATAACCTCGCGCTTGACTATGCCCTTGGCGGTTGCGGGGTCTTCCATCTGCTCGCAGATAGCGACCTTGTAGCCCTTTGCGACAAGCCTTGCAAGGTAGCCGTCAACGCTGTGGAACGGCACGCCGCACATCGGGGCGCGCTCGGGCATTCCGCAGTCCCTGCCAGTAAGCACAAGCTCAAGCTCGCGCGAGGCGGTCTTTGCATCGTCAAAAAACATTTCGTAAAAATCGCCTAAACGATACATCAGAATTGCGTCGGGATATTCTTTTTTTGTTTCAAGATACTGCCGCATCATCGGCGTCATTTCAGCCATTTTTACACTTCCAGATTAAGAGATTTTTATTATTTATCGGAGCAGCCGCCGCATGATGAGCAGTCGCCCGAGCAGCCTGCGTTATATTCGCAGGTTTCGGGGTCTTCGCCCTGAGCGCAGAGTGAAAGAATGCCCGTAATGCGCTTCATGAGAACATCAAGCTCGTCCTTTGCCTTTTCAAAGTTCTGCATGTTGGGGTTAGCCATAACCTGCCTGTAAACATCGCCGAACTCCTTATCGTATGCCTGAAGCTTTTCTTCGTTTGCGTCGTCCTTTGCGGCTTCGTGCTGATAAGACATGTGAATGAGCTGAATTTTGTTGATAAGCTCGTTGAGCTCGTCGTCCTGCTCGTTGACTTCCTTTGCCTTATGGAAAGCCTTGTATGCTTCTTCCTTCTGAATTGCCGCGCCGAGCTGTCTTGTAAGTTCAATAATATCCATTTTAATTTCTCCTAAAAATTTTTATTCTGCTAATTCGCCTCTGACAATCCATGTCAGAGGGTCTGTTACCTTAACCGTGCAGAACCTGCCGACGGATTTTCCGCCGTCCGTGTCGGGAAATTCAATCATTACATTTCCGCCTGTTCTGCCGTTGTAAATGCCGTCTCTCGCGTATCCCTCGCAGAGAACTCTGTAGCATTCGCCTTTCATCTTTGCGGTGCGCTTTGCGGCGATTGATTCCTGCAAATCACAGAGCTCTTTAAACCACTTGCCCTTTTCCTCTCTTGAAATCGGG
>JAZUFU010000124.1:0-29290 GCA_045640865.1 Acutalibacteraceae bacterium
TATTCACTGGATGAAAAAACTGACACGATGAAATCAGACGCTCGTTATGGGTGCAGTCAGCGTAGAGATAAAATAAAAGCTGATGAAAAAAGGCGCCCCTTTGGGGAGCTGTCTGCGAAGCAGACTGAGGGGGTTACCCCCACCGTCAAAATCATAGATTTTGCCACCTCCCCCAAGGGAGGCTTCATATCAGCAAATCACGGAGATTACCGTAATTTTCAGAACGGGCGATTCGTGAATCGCCCCTACTACCTTGTAACATCTAAAACTTTTAAAAATATACATCGTCTGATTTCGCCATGCTGCGTTTTCCTCCTTGAAGGGCGTCAGCCCATCGGCGTCGTCAGCCTTGCCTGACAAAATCATACTCGCATCTTTTTATAAACTTTTAAATGTTACAAGGTACTACCGCCGAGGATTGAAGATTGTGCGGGATTTCATAAATTCGGGTGCGGGTGTCCCGCCCTCAATTATTCATCAGCGAAGCGACTTCATTATTCATTATTCATTCGTGCAGGAGCACGCTAAATCCCTGTTTGTCAAACTGTAAAAAATACCCGCCGAGGAGGAAAATCCCTTTTCGGCGGGTATTTTATGTTCTTTTGTACGAATGAATAATTAAGGGAGAGACACCCGATTTTATATTCGGGATACTGCGGTTGAATTTTTAATGTACCAGCTCATTTACCGCCTGTGTGAACGGTGCGTCCGCTGTTTTGGGTACTTCAAAGATTGAGCCGACGGGGTCGTAAATACCGTAAACACCGACGACAAGCGCGCCGCTGTCAAACAGACGGTTAAAATATTTCAGTGTATTTTTCTTCGTTTCGTTAAGTCCCGCGGCGTAGCCCTCAACAATTCCGTAAAACTGCTGTTCGGGGTCGGCCTCGGCGATTTTCCTTTTCAGTGTGCCGAGCTTTTTCAATGAAGTGTCGCTGTTGTTGGTGAAGCCGGGGGTTGAGTAGTCATTCACCGCCGCCGAAACATAGGGCGCGTTGTAACTGAGCTTTTTATCGGTGGTGATTATGCTTGTGTCGATTACATAATGCGTAAAAATTTTTGTCTTTTCAACGCCGATGTCGTAAATCTCCTTTGAAATCATTTCAGAGTAATCGTGAACGACCTGCGAGATAAGATTAAATCTGAGCCTTTCATAGCTGATATGCTGTTCCTTTGCTTCAGCGGCGAGCTTTTCTTCATTGTAGCCGAGATTTTCAAGTGCTCTGTAACCGGTCATTTTTCTTTCTTCTTCGGTGATTTTTGAGCCGTTCTGGTCAACGGTGTCCTCAGGGATTCCCGAATAGTCGGGCATTCTCGTTTCCCAGCCGACGCTCACGCCTGCAAAGAGATATTCTTTATTCTCGGCTTTGAGCACATTCAGCCATTTTTCGAGCACGGGCAGAAAGCCGTTCTCAAGCTGAGATTTTATGAATGAAACAAAATCGGGCGAATTGAAGCACGGCATTGCGGGCGTTGTTGCCCACTTGCCCCAGTTGAACCAGTATCTCGCAAGGGGAGCGTCCTCACCGAAGCCGAGCTTTTCAACATTTTCGGGGTTTTCGTACCACTTTTCGCAGGTCGGATAGCTCGCCCCTCCGTAGTAGTAATACTGATTGTTTATATCGTCAAACTGAAACCATACAGGTACATTGTGCTTAACAGCGAGCTGAAAAGCGTTTTCGGTTTTCTGCGCGATTTTTTCGGTCGAGTCCGTCAGAAGCAGAGGACCGCACACGCCCATTGCATAAAGAATTTCATTTTCGGGATTGTTTTCACCGTAAAGATTTTTAAGAATCGCAATTCCGCCCTCACTGTCGGTGTCCTGAAAAATGATGTATCTGTGCTGAATTTCTGAATCGTCAACAAAAAATTTTGCAAATGGCGTGTTCGCAAAAAGCACACTCGCAACCGCCGTAACAACCGCGATAATCCGTCTTAACATATTAAAATCCTCACTTTATTTCAAATGGAATTTGTCGCTTTCTTTAAGGTCGAGCAGGTCAATAATCGTTTCGGCGTTCTCTTTTTCGATTTCAAACTTGTCGGGGTGGTGAGCATCCGAGCCGAAATAGAATTTACAGCCCTCAGCCTTTGCAATACGGTAGGGGAGCAGAATCAAATCCTTGCTTTCATCTGTGATGGAAGCAACAGGGAAGTTCAGCTCAATGCCGACGCCGAGCTTTGCGGCCTTTCTGAAAAGAGGAGTGTAATCGTCCTCCGTGAGGCGTTTCAGCACCCTGAGAGAACGCTTGGGATACATAAGGTCGCAGGTCAGGTGCGCTATGCCGACCTTGTGAAAAGGCAGATCCATGTTGAGAACGGCGTCAAAACGGTTGAGCCAGAGCTTTGCGCGTCCCACGGCGTTTTCATTTCCGCGGCAGGTGAAGCCGTCCATGTGCAGATGAGTTGTCGGGATGATGATAAAATCAAATTTATCATACATCGCAGGTGAGATGCCGAGAGTCAAATCCGCGCGCAAATCCGTTTCACAGCCGAAAAGAAAACGCACGCCCTCAGCCTGCGGAAGCGGAAGTATCTGCGCGATGTGGGCGTAGTCCTGCTTTGCGTACCAGTCGGACGGGCCCTCAACATTTTCGTCCCAGTAGTGGTCGGTAACGCAGACGGTTTTCAGCTTGTTGTCAAGCGCGTATTTTAAAATTGCGTCGGCTGTCTGCTCAGGGTCTCTTGAGCAGCGTGAAAGCTGCGAGTGAATATGTAAATCATTATCAAAACGGTATCTCATAATATGTCTCCTTTTTGCTGAGTTTAAAATTTATTTTACAAACATATTTGTCAGTTGTCAATTAAATCCGAAAAATTATTGAATTTTTACTTTTCCTTTTCTGTTGATTATAGAGTAAAGCTATATTATAATATTACGGTAAAAATGTTTAAATAAAGGAGACAGAAAATTGAAAATATTATGTATCGGCAACAGCTTTTCGCAGGACGCAGCGAGTTATCTGAGCCGTGCCGCGAAAAATCAGGAAATCGACATTTATGTTGAAAATCTTTATATCGGCGGCTGTTCGCTGGAGCGGCATTACAACAACATGATAAGCGGCGAAAAGGCGTACGAGCTTGAAGTATGCGGCGAAAGCACGCATACAAATATCTCGCTGAGCGAAGCACTTGAAAAAGAAAAATGGGATGTTGTTACCGTTCAGCAGGCGAGCTATTTCTCGGCTTTTTATTCCACATATCAGCCGTTTGCCAATGAGCTTGTCAGCTTCATACGCCGAAAACAGCCCGAGGCAAAGGTGTTCATTCATCAGACCTGGGCTTATGAAGAAAACTCTCAGCGGCTTTTTGATAATGGCTTCACCCAAAGGAAAGAGATGTTCGCAAAAATCAAAGAAAGCTATGCTCTTGCTTTGAAGGACTGTGCCGCCGACGGACTGATACCGTCGGGGCAGGTTCTTGAAAATATGGCGGTGCGGGGATTAAAGTGCCACCGCGACACATTCCACGCCTCCCTCGGCGCGGGCAGATACGCTCTCTCGCTCACATGGATAAAAGCCCTGACAGGCGCGGACATAAACGAAAATTCGTTCAAAGATACCGCCGAGCCGCTGAGTGCGGACGATATTGATAGAATAAAAGAATCAGTCAACGAAGCATTCTGAAAAAATCAACCCTCCGAATTTACCTCGGAGGGCGTTTGCTTTAAGTAAATTCATTTTATTTCAGAACAACATAAGTCGTCGGGAGGATAGAGTCGCCGCTGCCGGGGAGAAGGAATCTGTCCTCAACAAGCCTAGCGACAGGCGCGGCAACGGCGTCCTCAAAAAGTCTGAGATAAGCCAAATCTTTTGCTGTTTTTTTCAGATGTGTCGGGATGTGATTTTTGAGTATGCCTGCAACAACCGATGAAAGCTTCTCAGCTTCAATGCCGATTTCGTCAATAACGTCGCCCAGAATGCTTCTGACTTTTTCTGCCTGCTCCGCGGTTAAAACAGGAGCGTTTACGCGCATACCGTTTCCGTCTTTAATAACATAGCCTTTTTTGATAAGCTCTGCCGCGACAGCCTTATCGTTCTCGCTGAGCTTAGCCCCGTTACCGCGTGCGATATCAAGGAAAACATTTCCCACGCTCTTTGAAAAAATATAGTGAACCATGTCTCCGTTAATCGGGAAATCCATGAACTGAACCTTATCACCGCGGCTGTTTTCCGTGTCCGCAATACCGAAGAAATAATCTGACTTTCCGTGAAGCATACCGCTTTCTGACTTTTCCTCGCCCCATACGAAGCAGTCGTTGCCGAATTTATCATTCGGGAAGTTCATCTTTTCAGTGAAGTTGTCCGCAACCGCAAAATAAAGAATCATGCAGATAATCTGCCACGCGAAAGCATTTTTGCTCATATCTGAGCCGTCGAAGCCGATTGCTCTGATTCCATCTTCGTGCTCCTCAACAGCTTTTATAAGACGGGCGGCAATGTTCTCTTTCAGCTTCGCTGTCTTTGCCGAAACTTCTTTGGAAAAATCATCTGTGAAAATCACAATGTTTGTGTAATATTTATTGCCGTCTTTTTTGATAAGCTCATATTCGCAAAGCTCGTTGAGCTTATCCTCCATATACGGGAGCGAAACGCCGATTTCAAGGCTGATTTCCTCCGCGGAAAGTCTGTCGTTATAGCAGGCGAAAAGAATGTTCTGAGAAATTCTGCTTTTATCGAGATTGTAATATCTGTTTGTTCCGTTGCCCCAGTAAAGAATCGAAAGCTCCTTGGGGTTGTAGCTCTGCGCTCCGTAATTGCGTTCCATAGTCATACCTTCCTTTATTATTTGTCTTGATTTGAAAAGCAGGTATTTTACCATGCTTTCACTGATTGAGAGAATTTTTGAAATTTCCGGGCAGGATTTTTCATCAATGTAATACAGCACAGCCGCTCTGCGGTATTTTTCCGAAAGAAGCGTCAGCTCACGCCTGAGAAGGTAGATATCCGAATTATCTTCATCTTCAATTTCCGCTGTGTTTTCAATCACATTGTCCGTCAGCTCGCATTCCGCCGTGCCTGCTTTCTTTTTGCACCATTTCTTATAAACATTACCTGCAACCGACCACATGAAGCCGTAAAAAGCGGCGTCGTTTTTCAGATTGCCGATTGACTTGTAAAGCTCAAGAATTATGTCCTGCGCCAGATCCTCGGCGTCAGTCTGTGTTGAGGTGCGCGCGGTGCAGTATGAAAGTATTGATTTTGCCGCGTCGGTTACTTTTGAATCAAGCTCGTATTTTTCCATTTTTCTCTTCCTTTTAATTTTCTTTCATCGATGAATTCACTTATATAGTACCACAAATCAGTGTTCGGTTAATATTTCGGTGAAAAAATAAATATTTTTTAAAATTACAGAAAAACAGGGCAGACTCACGGTGAGCCTGCCCTGAATTCAAGGTATTTAACTGATGATTTATCTTTTCTGACTTCGCTTATTAAAAAAGCACCCTGAGCTTTTTGCCGCAGACAATGTAGGTGTATCTTTCCGCTGCCATGCAGCAGCCGTGAGCGTGGTCAAATTAGCCGCGGTCATTATCAGCCAGTCCTCCTCGTCATAGGTCGGTCTTGCTTTTGTCGCCGTTCATGTATTTTTTGGCGTCCTTCATGAAGCTCCATACAATCAGCACCATGACTATTCCGATTGGAAATGCCGCAACGATGCTCACGGACTGAAGATTGCTCATTGAGCTTTCGGCAAATATCAGCGCGACGGGCAGAAGTATGAGAAGTATGCACCACATAAGCTGTATGGATTTATGCGGCTGTTCTCCGTCGCTGAGTCTGTGATAGCTGTAGCATGACGCGGTCAGCGCGATGGAATCGAATGATGTTGCGTAAAAAGCCATCATCGTTAAGAATACCAGCGCAAATACTAAGCCCGGGGCGGGGAGAGTGCTGATAATATCGGTAATCAGGGAATATGAATCACCCGTCTCTGAGTATTTTGTCAGGAAATCGGCCGCTCCGCTCATCTGCTTGCCCATGGAGTAATTTCCGAGAATGATGAAGCTGATAATTGTAGAGCCTATGCCGAATACATAACCGCCGAGGATTGTTTGCTTTACAGTCCTGCCTTTGGATATGCTGCCTATAAAGAACGGAGCCGCCACGCACCATACCATCCAGTACGCCCAGTAATAGATAGTCCAGTTCTGCGGAAATGATGTTGTCCGCATGGGATCGGTCTCTGTTGCCAGCTCAAAGAAATGCTGAGTCATTCTTCCGAGAGACGAAAAGCCCGTCTCAATAATATACTTGAATTCGCCGCCGAAAAGAAGAACATACGCAAGCAGACCGAAGAACATATATATGCAGGCCTTTGCTAAGATGCTGATTCCCTTGAAGCCGTGCAGAAGTGAATATGTGTAAATAACGCAGGTGATTGCAAGAATGATGATTGTGATTACCGTGCGGCTGCACTCAATGCCTGAAAGACGGTTTACAATGTCAGCCATGAGCGGAGTGGCGATGCTGAATGTTGTCGCCGTTCCCGCGATAAGCGCAAACACCGCAAGCAGGTCAATCAGTCTGCCTGCCCAGCCGTCGGTCTTTTCTCCGAGAAGCGCGCGGCAGGCTTCGGAATATTTCTGACGCTGTCTTTTTCTGACATGAAGCATAAAGCCGAAAGCAACCGCCAGAACAAGGTAAAATCCCCACGGTATGAGGCTCCAGTGGAACAGGGGATATACTCCCGCCCATTCCTGAATACTGCCCATTTCCGCAATATGAGGGTCAGTCGCGTACATAAACCATTCAGAAAACGAATAGAAAAGTATGTCGGCGGCAAGACCTGCGGTAAACATCATAGAACCCCAGGCAAAGAATGAATATTTCGGCTTTTCACCTTTTTCCCCGAGGACGATGTTTCCGTATTTTGAGAATGCGATATACATTGAAAGAATGAAAATGCCCAGACCGATTATGAGATAATATGTGCCGAGAGTATCACCGAAGAAAAAGCGGATCTGACTGAGAATTTTGTTTGACTGCTCGGGCAGTACGAAGAACAGCACGCACAGGCAGATTATAAGTCCTAAAGGGAGAAGCGTAATCATCCAGTCAATCTGCTTGCGGTCGAAAGCGGTCGATTTTTCCTTTTTCATTTTAATACGCAGTCCTTTCTGTTTTTTTACTCCGCAAGGAGGCGTTTGACAAGGGCAACAGCCTCGGGCGCGTTTGCGCTGTAGCCGTCCGCGCCGATTTTGTCAGCAAAGTCCTGATTGACAGGCGCGCCGCCGATTATTATCTTCACGCGTTCTCTGAGCCCCGCGTCTTCAACGGACTCTATGACGTCCTGCATTGCATACATTGTTGTGGTGAGCATGGCGCTCATGCCTAAAACGCGTATTTCATCATCGTCTTCAAGAGCTTCGATAATATCGTCTTCGTCAACATCTGTGCCTAAGTCGATGACCTCGTATCCCGCGCTTTCAAGGAAAAGCACAACAAGGTTTTTGCCTATATCATGCACATCGCCCTCAACTGTGCAGAATAAGCATTTGCCCTCTTTTTTAACATTGTTTTGTGTCATGAGCGGTTTTAATATTTCCACTCCGCTTTTCATCGCCTCTGAGGCAATCAGCAGCTCGGGTACATACACCTCGCCGTCCTGAAAACGCTGACCGAGCTCCTCAAGCGGAGCAATCAATCCGTTGTCTAAAATATCCTGCGGAGCGTTTCCGTTTTCCAGCGCCGCGGTAACGGCTTTTGCCACTGCGTCTGTTTCTCCGTTCTTTACCAACTGACAAAGTTCATTGTATTCAGCCATTTCTCATCAATTCCTTTCAATTTATATTTTTATGTCAGGCTTTAATTCCATGATTATAATCACGGCATGCCTGATAATATGCCTGTATATTTTCGTTTGACACCGACGGCGCAAGGTCGCAGCCGGAGGACAAAACGAAATGCGGATAATCTGCCGTTTTTTCGAGCAGAGCCATGGTTTTTGAATATACCGTGTCGGGAGTGCCGAGGAAGAAATCGGCAGACGGGTCTATATTGCCGAAAACCAGAATATCATTCGGTATCTGCGCGGTTACTTCACACATGTCAACGCTGTTTCCGAAATGCAGACCTTTACAGCCCGTTGAAACCATGGAGTCAACACAGTTCGCAACATTTCCGCAGTTGTGAAGAATAAGAAAAAAGCTGTCGTCCTGCACAGCCTCGGCTATTTTGCGCACATATACGGAAGAAAGTCTGTCGCAGTCCGCGGGGGACAGCAGACCTGCGGTCGGCTCCGCTATGAACACACCGTTTGCCCCGTTCTTTTTAAACATCATCGCACGGTTGATGAGAAACTCCGTCGCCTTGTCAAGAAGAATTTCCATTGTTTCGGGTTCCCGCCTTGACATGATAAGCGCAGATGACATTTCGAGCAGGTTTGCCGCAAGTGAAAAAGGCCCGAGCATGCCTCCGAAAACAGGACGCTCTCCTATTATCGGATTCTGCCCCGCTCTCCTTACAGCGTCAAGGACAACTTCCTGCCGTCCTGCGGCTGTGTCGGGGATTTCGAGCGCGTAAATATCGTCTTTACCCTTTAAAACGGCGTTTCTGACGGCGGGAGCCTGCCTTTTGCTGAATTTTACCGTCGCTCCGAACGCTTCGGAATCCACGGTCAGATCCATTCCTGTTATGGCGGCAATTGTATCGGGATATTCTCTGATAACCTCCGCCATCGCCTCTGCCATCTTTTCGCCGTCCTGCACCGACTCAATTACGCCCATGCCGATGTTTTTAAGGCATGGAAAGAATAAAACAGGAAGATTTCTTCGGTCCTTCGCCGTGATTATTTCATTTGCCCAGTTTTTCATGTTAAGCTTCATAATTTTTCTCCTGTTATATAAGATTATGTCTTGCCGCCGCTTTAAGAGCGGAAAAACAGCTCTCCCGAATATATTTTATAAAAATCGCCGCTTTGCGACAGGTCAATATGCTGTATGAGCTTTGTTTCAAGCTCTGTTTTCTTTCTGACTTCTGAGGACAACAGCCCCATTACCGCGCCGATACCTGCGCCGTTTCCTATTGATGCAATTCTGTCTGCCGATAATTTCGGTATCAGCCCGATTGTCATTGCACTTTCCGCGTCAATGAAGCTGCCGAATGCGCCCGACAGAATTATGCGGTCAATGCTGTCAGCGTCGGTGTTCAGCTTGTTCAGCAGAGTTTTTATTCCCGAGCTGATTGCCGCCTTCGCAAGCTGTATTTCTCTTATATCCTTCTGATATAAAGCCACTCTCTGCCCGTTGGCTTTGTCATAAAGCGAAAATCCGTTTTCACCGTTTTCGCAGAAAAGCCGACAGCTTATTTTTTTCGGAACATCTTTTTTAACCGCGTCTTCTTTTGAAATCAGCGCGCCCGCTTTTGAGATTAAACCGTATCTGAGCAGTTCTGATATAATATCTGTCAGTCCCGAGCCGCATATACCCGACGGCTCGGAATTGCCTATAACATCAAGGCGCACATCGTCGTCAAACTTCACGCTCCTTATCGCTCCCCGCGAGGCGCGCATGCCGTTTTTTATACACGCTCCCTCAAAAGCAGGGCCTGCGGCGGTTGAGCAGGCATAAACATCGCCGTCTTTTGCCGCAAGAATTTCGCCGTTTGTTCCTATGTCGGCAATCACGGTTACTCCGCGCAGGGCAAAAATATCCGCCGCGGCGGCAACCGCGCTTATGTCCGAGCCGATAAATCCCGCAATCCCCGGGAGAATGTATATTGCTGCGCTGCGGTTGATTTCAAGCGAAAGCTTCTCTGCGCTCACCTGTATTCCCTCGCGGAAAAGCGGAACAAACGGAGCTTTGGAAAGCCCGACAGGATTGATGCCCAGCACAAAGTGGCACATCACCGTATTCCCGACAATAGTTGCTCTGTAAATTGAGCCGCGCTCAACAGAGCATCTCTTTGTTAAAATGTCAACAAGTCTGTTCATATCCGAAACGGCAAGATTTTTCATGATCTCAGCACCGTTTGGCTCACTCTGACAGAATTCAATTCGGCTGACAACATCCGCGCCGTATGCACCCTGGCTGTTTGCGGTCGCCTCAGATGACAAAATTTCACCCGTGGTGAGGTCGCAGAGCACCGCCACAATTGTGGTAGTGCCTATGTCAAATGCGATGCCGTAACACCTGTCCGTTGTGTTGCCTGCCTCAGCTGTGATTGCGGTGTTCTCATTTACAGCGAGCGTTATGCCGTCCCTGCCGCCCGCATCAAGCGCGCTCTGAAGCGAGCATAACGCGTCGGCGGTGAATTCAAGTGAGTGAAGTCCCGTATTCTGACGGATGCTCTCAAGGCTGACTGCGTAGCGTTTTCCTCTGCCTTGCGGAGCTATATGATATTTGCGTGTCTCAGGCATCGGGCAAAAATTGTCGGGCAGCCTGAGCATGGAATTGTTTCCCGACAAATCCGACTGAATCTGCGGCAGCTGAATTGAAATATCAGATAAAACTTCGACCTGGCAGGCTAATCTGAATCCGTCTTTCAGCATCTGCTCAGACAGGTGCTTTTTTTCAGTTTCGGTAATCGGCGACAGCGTGCCTTCAAGCAGCCTGATCACGCACTTGCCGCACCGTCCGTGCCCTGCGCAGGGAGTATCAACCGCAGGCAAAAGAAGCCGTATTGCTTCATGCACGGTAACACCTTTCTGAGCTTCAATATTTTTCTGATACGGTTCACAGTGTATTGTATAACTCATTTTCCGAATCTGTCCTGAATATTATTTTCTGAGCTGTTAATGAATTTCTCGAGATCGCGCTGAGTGTCCCTGTCAAGAAGGCAGGGCGCGTTTTCTATGATTTCCGCAACCTTCTTCTCGGCTCTTTCCTCAATATCGCGGTATTCCATTTTGCTCCACGGAGCAAAGGAGTTCCAGTCTGATATCTGCGGCTGCCATCCGTCGCGCATATAGCGGATTGTAGAGGGTGCCATAAGGAAGTTGCTTCCGTGCTTTGTCTGCATAATTATGTCGAGCGACATTGTTTCTTCATTTACCTCTATGCCGTCAATAATTCTGCGTACTCTATCGACAAGCTCATCGTCAATAAGAGTTTTTTCAAAGGATATTGCCATAAGATTTTCAAGCGTACCCATGGACTGACTTGTAACATCAACATCCATCAGAGCGGTCAGCAGCAGGCTCTGCATGGATTCCATTCCCGCCTGATAGTCAACGCATTTGGAGCTTGTAACGCCTGTCTGCGCTCTTGCGGGAAGATGATAGAAATCCTTATACATCTGTATGGCTCCCGCAAGCATAAGAGCGGTGTCGGGGCTTGAACATTCCCAGGTTGCGAGCTTTAAATTGCCGTATGTGAGCGACGCTGACGGAAGCACGGGTACTCCCGGTCTTACGCACTGAGCAAGGCAAAGACCTGCGAGCGTTTCCGTGTTTGCCTGAACGATTGTTCCGAGAATATGAACGGGAGAAGTGATTCCCGACATCGGTGCGGAAACGAGTGCCACAGGCTGATTGAGCTTTGCGTACTCAATAATGGATTCGCATGAGAATTTACTGTAAACCAGCGGACTTTCGGGCGTAACGATGCTCCATGTAACATAATGATTCTTCAAAAAGTCCTTGCCGTAAACTATTTCATACATGTCAAGCTCCCTGTGCTTGTCCTCGCCGCTGTTGTTATCCATCGGCGCAAGCCACGGCTTGTCGGAATACATCATGGACGCATACAGGCATCTGAGATTTCTCGTCTCAAGCGGAACATCTGACGGCGATAACGGCTGATAGCCTGCCATATTCATGTTTTTGCAGTATTGATACAATTTCTGCAAATCCTCAAATTCTTTTATTCCCGGCTCGGCTATACGCTGAGCGTCTTTTTTCTGAAGAAAGACCTCGCCGCCTGCGGGGTGAATAATCAGCCCGTCGCCGACTGTAAAGGAGCGTTCGGGATTTATCGCTTCAATGCGGAATTTTGCGGGAACCGCGGTAAGACATTTTTCTATTACCTCACGGGGGAAGAATACTGTTTTTTTATCCGCGGTGCAGCCGTTTTTTACAAGTATTTCCACCGCGTCCTTTGATTTGAATACCACACCTTTTTTCTCAAGCAGATACAGCGATGCCTCGTGAATCTGCTGCATTTCGCTGTCCGACAAAAATTTCGGTTTCTGATACAGTTTCATCTTTTTTCAGCCTCTTTCATTCATAATTTTCATAGGAACTGTCGAGCGCCTTAAGCTCGTCAAATGTGTCTATTTCTGTAAGCGCGTCAGCCGCTATCTCGCGTATTCCGAGATTGAACTGCTCTTTATATTTGAAAAGCGCAAGCTCGTCCCAGTAAATGTTATAATTTCCCTGAGTGTATTCGCGCTCAATAAGCTCTGCGAGCCTTTCGCCGTCCTCTTTTGTCCACATGGATATGCCGAACAGCTGATATCCTTTTTCGCAGCCGCTTATCTGACAGTTTTTTATCCGTCCGTTCTGCACATCAATAATCCATTCTGTAACTTCATCTTTCCGCGACGCAAGGTAACCCGAGCAGTTAAGCTCCGTATTCAGCACGGACGGGTCGTTTATGAGAATATCGCTCTCAAGAACGAAGGATTCGGGCAGATATTCTCTTGCATAATAAAGAGATGTTATATTGTTGCCTTCGCTGTAATGCTGATTTTCTATAATATGTATTCTCTCGTCGCCGCCGAAAAGCTCATAAAACTGCTCTTTTTTATATCCTACTACAATATAGATGTCCTCTATTCCGCTTGCGAAAAGAATATCTATGCTGTTTTGAATTATTCTTTTACCGTTTACGCTTATCAGCGGTTTGGGTGTTTTCAGCGTTACGGGTTTCAGACGGTTCCCGATACCCGCGGCAATAAGAATTGCCCGCTTTGCTCTGTTCATTTCAGATAATCTCCTTCCGTGCTGCCGATTCGTTCGGCTGCTGTTCTGTAATATTCCTTTGCGTAACGGTACTGCTTCAGACCGTATTCGCCGAATTCCACGCCGAGCTGATGCTTGTATTCGCACCAGTTGCTCCACAGTAATCCGCACGCCGATATGTAGCAGTATATTTTTGTCCTTGTCGCTTCATCGCATTTTCCGTCAAAATAAATCGAAATCAGTCTGTCAATCTGTTCTCTGTCATAAAGCGAGTATATGCAGAACATCGCAATGTCAACATGAGGGTCCTGCATGCCTGCGTACTCCCAGTCGGTAAGCTGTAATTCCTCGCCGCTTCCGCTGTCATAAAACAAAAAGTTGTCGGGAACAGCGTCAATGTGAACAAGGCATTTTTCTTCCGCGTGCGCTTCAATATACGGCCTGAGAGAAAATACATTTTTAACTGTTTCAGTATAGTCTTCATATACTGACGGTGCGCCGTTACGCAGGCTTTCATAAAACTCTATCTGACCGAAGATGTCAAATTCATGCTCAACCTTCAGCTTCATTTCGTGGAAAGCGCGAAGCTTTGCCATGCATTTTCGCAGGTCGTCCTCGTTTTCGCTGTCGCATACGCGCACGCCTTCAAGAAATTTTGTAATCTTATATCCGTTTGACGGATTGATATACAAAGGCTCGTCGCACAGACCTTTTCCTGCAATCGCGCGATATACGCACGCCTCGTTTTCTCTGCTTATCAGCCGGTCTGTACCTTCCCCGGGAATCCGCATTATATATCTTGCGCCTTTATGGCTGAACATAAAGGAACGGTTGGTCATGCCTTTTTTAAGGACGGTAATGTCGCTGATTTCATCACGCGAAACATTAAAAACTTCTGTTATTGCAGAAATCGCGTCGGTCTCCAGATGACGGGAGCCGCTGTCCAGCTCCCTTAACTGCTCGTAGGTGTTTATCTCTATAAAGTCCGCCGAATTGACTACTCTGGCAACGACAGTCATTCTGTCTTTATGATACAGTGCTTCCTCCCAGAATGCGTCATCATAATTCGCGTCAGCGCATAGCTTTGCGATTTGTTCTTTTATCACGGCGGCGTCTTCATCAAGAATGTAGCTTATTCCTATCATCGCATTACCGCCGCTTTTAACTTTGACAAGCTCCGCTTTTCGATTAACGCGGACGTCGCTTTCCTCGTCCACCGTATTGCCGACCATATACCATGAATAAAGCTCATTTCTGCGAAACGGATTTTTGACGCACCACACATCACACGGCACAATATACGCATTGGATATATACCGCGCGGCGAGCTTAAGCGTGTGAATATTATTTTTGACCGCGTATTCCGAATTTACTATCAGCTTTACGCCGTATTTGTCAATCAGATATTCAAACCGTTCCTTCATAAAGCCGACAAGGACATATATTTCTGTTATTCCGACCTCGTGCAGCTGGTTTATCTGCCGTTCAATAATCCTTTCGCCGTTTACTTCAAGCAGAGCTTTCGGTATTTCCATGTTGATGGGAACCATTCTCATGCCGATGCCTGCCGCTAATATTATTGCCCGCGCAGGTGCTTTCTTTTTATATTCAGATAATGCTTTTTTTGTCAGTTCTGAATTTTTGCCGATATACCCCTCGCTCTGAAGCGACTTGATTGAGCGGTTTACCACACCGAGTGAATGACCGCATACATCAGCTGTCTGTCTCTGGTTTACAAATCCTTCCGCCTGTATGGCGTTCAGAACATCATATTCTTGTTTGTTCATGTACAGGTACTCCTTTAAATTTCGTGAACATTAAGGCAAGAAAAAACAGCCTTTCAGCTGTTGTTGTAATAAATCGCTAATATATTAGCACAGTTTTTTTGCGAATGCAAGTTTTTTTTTACAAGCATTATGAGCTGAGCTTAATGAAGGGGGCAGAGTTTGACGCTCTGCCCTTTCTGACGCAAAATTTTAATCGAGTATTCCGTGCTCGCAGTTCGGATTGAGCGGTGCTTCACGCTCAAATGCTGATTCAATTTCCACCGTTCTGCCCTCTGCGCTGCTCTTTGCGAACGCCTGCATGATTTCGAGCACGTGGTAAGTCTGCTTATATGATGTTCTCGGCCGTCTGCCTGTTTCAATCGCCTTTGCCATGTCCGCAAGGCCGAGCGCGCGGCTGTTTTCCGCATAGTCAAATTCAAGCGGAAATTCTTTCATTTCTTTTGTTTCGCCGTCAAAGAATCTTATGTTTCCGCCGAAGCAGTTGGGGTCGGGCACGAAAAGCGTTCCCTTTGAGCCGTAAATCTCAATATCGTGGCTGTCGGATTTATAAATATCAAAGGTCGTTGTAAGGTTTGCGATTGCGCCGTTTTCAAAATGAAGAATGCCCGTAACGTATGTGGGAGCCGTAACATCAATCACCGTGCCTGCGAGCGGCTTTGATGTTATCATTCTCTGCGGGAAAGAGATTTTTGTTACGCCTGTAACCTTTTCAACTCTGCCGATGAGATTAACAAGCGCGGTTACATAGTAAGGTCCCATGTCAAGCATCGGGCCACCGCCGTATTTATAATAAAACTCGGGGTCGGGATGCCATGTTTCATGTCCGCGGCAAATCATCGCGCCCGAAGCGCCGACAATATCGCCGATAATTCCGCTGTCAATGAGCTTGCGGCAGGTCTGTATGCCCGCGCCGAGGAATGTATCGGGTGCGCCGCCGAGCATGAGGCCTTTTTCCTGTGCAAGGGCAACAAGCTCTTTGCCCTCTTCAAGCGACGCGCCGAGCGGCTTTTCGCTGTAAACGTGCTTGCCGCTGAGAAGCGCCTGCTTAGAAACCTCAAAATGCTCCGCAGGTCTTGTCAGATTAAGCACAAGCTCAATTTCGCTGTCCGCGAAAAGGTCGTACATCGTGTCATAGACCTTTGGAATATTGTATTTTTTCTGTGCGTTGAGCGCGCGCTCCTTAATGAGGTCGCATACGCCGACGAGCTGAAGCTCTTTGAATGTTTCGGTTATGTTTTTAAGATAAATTCCGCTTATGTCGCCTATGCCGACTATACCGATTTTTGTCATAAAATCACCTTATTTCTCAAATTTTTCTTTTGTAAGTCCGTGCTTTTCGGCGTACTCTTTGCCTTCGCCTGCCCAGAGCATGCCTCTTTCCATCATGATTTCAGCATTGGGGGATTTTTCAAAAACATCGTCGTGATGCCCGAGAGAGTTGTAGAAAACTCTGCCGCAGCCCCAGTATTTCGTCCACACAACGGGCATGTCAACCGCCTTGTTTGAGCAATGGTAGTAGTTTTTAACGGGGAAACGCGTCGTCGCAAGCACCTCAACCGCAGGGTCGATGTGAAGGTAATACTGCTCACTGCATACCTTGAAGTCCTCAAGTCCCTCAATTATCGGGCTTGAGCCGTGTCTGATTTCAACAACATAGTCCGTGCCGTCGTTGCCGGGGTGAGCTACCCACTGACCGCCCGTCATGAACTGCCATTCCGTGTCCTGACGGAAGGAGTCGCACATTCCGCCGTGGCAGCCTGCAAGTCCCGTGCCCGAAGCGACCGCGAGCGACACATTCTTCCTGCATTCAGAGGGGATTTCGCCCATTGTCCAGCACGGAACAATGAGGTCAAGGCTCATGAGATAGTCGAGGTCTCTGAGCGTGTCAAGGGTGTCTGTTACCGTTACTTCGTAACCGTTTTTTCTCAGAATTGCGGCAAAACGCGCAGACACCAGCTTCGGCTCGTGTCCGTCCCAGCCGCCCTGAAAAATCAATGCTTTTTTCATAATAAAACGCTTCCTTTCAGCCGTTTTTTTAATATTATCAAATCGGTTTGCCGTTGTCAATTAAATCAGAATAATTGATATACTTAAATTAAATTTGCAAAATTAACTGTACATTTTCCCCCAATATGTGTATAATTATAAAAAAACCAAGGAGACAAAGACAATGAAAAAAATCATTTCCGTTATGCTCTCGCTGATAATGATGCTCGGCGCACTTTCTGTGCCGTCATTTGCCCTCACAAGCGAAGAAGCAGACACCCATCTTCAATATAATGAAGACGGCACATTCAGAATCATGCAGATAAGCGATATGCAGGACTTCGCGCCCATGCACGTTATAACAAAAAAGCTCATAAGAGCCGAGCTTGATGCAAATCCCGTTGACCTCATCGTGCTTACGGGCGACAATATTTCTTCGACATCTCTCACAAGGCTCTGGGCAACATGGGGAATTGCCGAGTTCATGTCGATTTTTGAGGAATACGGAATTCCCGTTGTTATGACATTCGGCAATCACGACGACGAAAACACCCTTGCGTCAAAGAAATATCAGCTTTCCGTTTATGAAAAGTTTGACTGCTTTGTCGGCTGTGCGGGCGAGGACTTCGGCGATACGAACCTCTGCACCTACTATGTTCCGATATATTCGTCAAAAGACGCGAACGACATGGTTTCAAATGTATGGGTTGTTGACTCGGGCACATACAACACCGAAACAGAAAGCGGCGGCTATGCCTGCACAACAAAGGCACAGATAGAATGGTATAAGGAAGCATCCGAAAAGCTCGAAAAGCAGTACGGCAGGAAGATACCGTCTCTTATGTTCCAGCACATTATTGTTCCGAATATCTGGGACGCTCTCGCGGAAAGTGATCCGTCAGTTCCGGGCGGAATATGGCATGACGGCAGATACCTCACTTTGCCCGAGGGCACAGTCGGCGAGCTCGGCGAAGGCCCGTGCCCTCCCAATTACTCAAACGGTCAGTTTGAGGCTGCTGTTGAGAGGGGAGATGTAATGGCGATGTTCTTCGGTCATGACCACACCAACTCTTTCGAGCTTGAGCTTGACGGCATCGGTCTTGTCAACACCCCCGGCATCGGCTTCTGCTCATACAACGGCGAGAATGTCGGCGCGAGAATAATCACTCTCAACGAAAACGACCCGTGGTCTTACGAAACGGAAGTTGTTTCATATTTTGACCTTTTTGATTATGACGACGACGCGGCAAGGTATCTCTACAAAGCCAATACCAGCACCGTTGAAGCCAAAACCCGTTTCGCGAGCTTTTTCAAATATCTCTTTGCGGCGTTTCTTGACCTGTTTGATTTTCTGAAATAAAACTAAAGCGAGCTGTCAGCACTGATTTTCAGTACCTCGGCTCGCTTTTTTAATGATTAAAAAATGCACTTTGAAATCTTTTTGTTGCAGACAATGTAGGTGTATCTTTCCATCGCCATGCAGTAGCCGTGCGCGTGGTTGAATCCGCCGTGGTCAGACGACATGATTATCAGCCAGTCCTCCTCGTCATAGGTCGGTCGTGCTTTTATCGCGTCAATAATCTGCAACGCCAGCTCATCTTCAAACGCAAAAGCGTTCATGTACGCTTCGCTGTCGGGGTGGAAGCCTGCGGCGTGGCCGTATTCGTCCGTGCTTTCATAAAGCGTAAATATGAAGTCGGAGCAGTCGTCGTTCTTGATGTCGGCAACGGCAAGCTCCGTAACGGCGGCATCGGTGTCCGCGCCGAGCTCCTCGTATTTTTTCTCTTTGACAAACTGCGCCGCGGCAACATAATTCGCGTTATATCCTGCTGCTTTGTTGCCCGCGTTTTCACTTCCGAGGGTTGTGTCAATATATGAGCCCCAAGCGGAATAGAACGAAGTTTTGTCCGCAAGCTTATCGTCAATCAGCGATTTCATCAGCGTGGGATATTTGTCATTTTTTTCATAATCATTCCAGAGCACGCCTGTTTTGTAGTAAAGCTCGCCCGTGAGCATTGTCGTCCAGCCGGGCGCGCTGTCGGTCGCCTGAATGTTGTAGTACGGGAAGTTGATTCCGCCCGCGTAGCTTAAGTAAGCGTGTCCGCCGTCGCTGAGTACAGCGTTGAGCGCGCTTTTTTCGTGAGTGTCAAGGTCGCGGAAGGTGTCTGCTCTTACGCCGTCATAACCGATAAAAACAGCCTTTTTCACTTTTTTGCCGTCGGGAAGCTCAGAAGAAAAATGATCCTCAATAATATCGTGAACTTTCCTTGCGCCTATCGCGGTTACGGTTGAATTTTCATAAACATCAATGCTGTTCAGCCGCTTGAAATAATCAGCGGTCAGATCGCCGTAATAGTTTCCCGAAATCATATACGCAAGCGTAACAATTCCGACAATTATTCGAGTTAAAACAGCTACCATAATAAAACCTCCGAGTGAATTATTCTTTAACAAAATTCTACCATAATCACGGTGAGCTTTCAATACTGTTTTTTAATCAAAAATCTATTGACAGATAAAATTAAAAACAAATATAATATACATGCAAGGAGGAAGAATTATGACAGGTATTGTATTGTTTTTCAAAAAGGCGACTTCCATTTTCTTCGGTATCTTTTTTATGCTTATACCAATCGGGCAGAAGGTCAATAAATTTGAGCCGCTCGACAAGGAAAACATAAAGCTTAATCTGACGGTCATGTCCGACATTCACATGGAGGGCAACGGCTTTGAAAAATTCAAGATTATTCCCAAATGCTTCAACTCCCTCAACGGCGGCAAAAAATACATCGACGCTCTTGTGGTTGACGGCGACAACTCAATATGCGCGCAGGATATTGAAAATATGTTCTTTTACGGCGTGCTCAACAATGTCAACCCGATAAGACCGTATTACATAGCGACGGGCAATCACGACATCGGCAACAATGACGAGGAGTTCGGCACATTTGACGAGCTTAAAGAAAGGCATCTCGGCTATGTGCGCAGCTTCACCGATAAAAACATCACCGAGCTTTATTTCAGCGAGGTTGTAGAGGGCTATCACCTCATCTTTTTAGGTCCCGACACACCCGAATGTCATGTCCGCAATTTCTCAGAAAAACAGCTTGACTGGTTTGAAGCTGAGCTTGACAAGGCGGCAGAAAGCGGACTTCCGATTTTTGTTTTCAATCATCATCCCTGCGGCAATATCGGCGAGGGATACGACAGATTCATAAGCCTTATGAATAAATACGACAACACATTTTTAATCGTCGGTCATGCTCACTATGTACCGTATTTCGACACCGTTCCGGGCGAAAAAGGTACTCCCGAAATCTGGACGCCGAGCCTTACGGGCAACGATGAAACAATCGGCTACGGCTATCAGATGGAAGTTTATGAAAACTCGGTAATATTCAGAACTTACGACTATTACACGGGCACATTCACGGGCACGGATATGACCTACACACTCAGATAATCGTTTAAAAATCAATGATTCAACCTTAAAGAAAGAGAGATTTGTATGAAATTTATAAGTAAACTGCTTATTCCCTTTGATGTTGTTGCTGTGCTTCTTGCCGCTCTGCTCGGTCTCGGCAACGGTCTGTTCTGCGGCGCGGCACAGTCGGTCTGCGGCAATGTAACCAACGGCTTCCCTCAGACTCCCGACGATTTCACACCCTCAATCCGCTTTGTTGTGTTTACCGATTCTCATAACAACAACGCCCGCGTCGGAAAAATGATAGACACCGCTTACGAAATGTTTGACGATGACGAAAACTATCAGGGCATTGACGCGTTCTGTTCCCTCGGCGATTTCTCAAGCATCGGCACAGAGCCCGATTACGATAACTTTATCGCAACGCTTAACGAACATATCCGCCCCGAAACAAAATCTGTCTGCATTCTCGGAAATCACGAAACCAAGCAGGACTATTCGCTTGATATGTTCCGCGAAAAGTTCGGATATGAGCCGAACAATGTAACCGAGATAAACGGTTTTTCATTCATTTCTCTGTCAAGCTATCCTCACGTTACGGAGTGGACTTATCCGAGAAGCGTAATTCACTGGGCTGAAAATCAGTTAGCTTCTGTTGAAGCGAAAAACGACGGCAGAGCCGTGTTTGTGCTTCAGCATCCTCACAACTTTGCCACTGTCTATGGCAGCTCATTCTACTGCGAGCCTCAGCTTAACAATGTATGGGGAGGGCACAGTGAAATCGTATGTTTCAGCGGTCATTCTCATTTTCCGTCCTGCGACCCGCGCAGCATGAATCAGACGAATTTTACAAATGTCGGCTGCGGAGCAATTGACCGCTTCGAGCTTGAAAAGAACTGCCTTATCAATCAGCACCCCGAAAATTTTGACAAGGCGGCTGAATTCACCGTTGTTGAGGCGGATAATGACGGAAGCGTTCATATTCTCGGCTATGACCTCAACTCGGGCACCTGTTTCCGCGACGCTTATATTGATGATGTAAATGATGTGAAGAACTACACTTACTCATATAAAAATATGAGACACAACGATCCCGCGCCCGTGTTCAAAGCAGAAACTGCCTGCCGTGCCGTTCAGAATGAAAACGGCGAGTGGATTCTCTCCTTTGACGAAGCGGAGGATAATTTTATTGTCCACAATTACACAATAAAAATCACCGACGAAAACGGCAAGCGCATTTACAAAGAAAAGCTGATTGACGATTATTATTTCTTCGACGGCGACAGCATTGCTGATTTCAACATCGGCGCGGATGTTCTGGAGTCGGGAAAAACCTATAAGGTAAAGATTACGGCGGAGAACGCCTACCTCAGAAAATCAAAGCCTGTAACAGTTTCTGTTACGGCTGAATAACGGCTTTTTTTAAAGACTCAGCTGAATTTAAATGAACCCGGTCAGAGCGCAAAACTCTGACCGGGTTTTATTATAGGTGTGTATTAACTCTTTAAATTTTTTTGTAAAGATATATCGAAAGAATATTGTAATTTTTCGATACATCGTGTATATTAAAGGTATCAGAGAGGAGGAGTTTTATGGCAAATTGCCCTAAATGCGGACACAAGCTGTCAATTTTCAATGTCGGTCAGTACTGCCCCGAATGCGGCGTAAACATTATGTTTGCAAATTTTGAGCCGCAGTTTCAGAAGGACAGGCGAATCGCCGAGATGTCGCTTGCGCATTTCCGCATAAATATTGAAAAATTCAAGAGCTTTTTCGTTTCAGGCTTGCCGCAGAAGCTCAAAATCGCCGCGGCTTTTCTGCCGCTTGCGGCTGTGGTTATCCCGTTCGGAAATCTTGGCGTCAGTACCCCGATTTACTCGGATTCACTCAGCTTCAACGCAATTGACCTTGTTTACACTGCTTTCTTCGGCGGCGACCTTTATTCCCGTGTTTCGTCGCTTGCAGGCAGTGAGCCTTTCGGCGGCGTTGCGGCACTCACTTCAAGGCTTATGCTCTGTTTTCTCGCGGCGGCGGCTTTTGCCGCGCTGATACTTGTTGACGAGCTGATATGCTTCATCGGCAACAAAAAATCAAGCATTTCAATGGCTGTTATGGGTGTCGGCGGCATCGCTTCAATCTGCGCGGCGACGGTAACGGCGTTTCAGTTAAAAAAGCTTTGCGGCGAATACGGCGATATTTTCACCTGCAAGGTCAATCCGCTTTTTATTGTTTCGATAATTCTTTTTGCGCTGACGGTTTTTGTCGCTTTATGGAATCTTAAAAATCCTCCCGCAAGGAACTTCCAGCCCGAGGATATTCTGCGTGATGAATACCGAAGAAAATACAAGGCGGGCAAAATAGCTCTTCTTGATATTCCCGCTCCCATAGCCGAGACCGAAAGCGAACGCGCGGAGAGGGAAAAACTCGTCCGCCAGGCATACAATATTGATGACGGGGAGGCGGAAAACGATGGATGAAAATAATATCCGTTCAACCCTTACCGAAGAAGAACGGCAGAGACTTGAAAAGATAGACCGCATTGACTCGAATCAGAAAAATAAAAAAGTCATTATTGCCGCGGTTACTGTCGCTCTTATCGCGATTTTTGCCCTCGGCACGGTTTTCGGCGCGAAATATATTTTAAGCTACGAGGGCACGGCAGAAATGCCCGATAAAAACGCCGAAATCATACTGCCCGACAGCAAGGAAAAAATACTTTCCGATGTTTCCGCCGTCAAATCCGCGCTGAGCGACTGTGCGTCTGTTAAGCTCGGCAAGCATTTCAGCGTATCTGTTCCCGATGAATCTGTATTTGTTGAGAGCGCAGATGAAGAACTCGGCAAATATATCGGCTTTGTGAAGAATTCCCTTGCCGAGCTTATCGGCGAAGAGAAAAACAAGGCTTCGTTTGACGGCACTTTCGGCGACGATTTTTCGTCATTCGTTCCCTCGCTTGATTTCAGAGACGGAGACATTCTCAAAGCGGAATGTAATCATAATGAGGAAGACGAAACAAAGCTCGAATATGTCATCACCTTTAAGGATTTTTCGGGTGAGGAAGCCGCTTCGCTTCCCTTTGTGTCAGCTTTCGGCGTTGAGAAATGCGCCGATACTGTGAAATCAATAACCGAAAAGCTCGCCCCGATGGCAGATATAACCGATGTAACGCTCAGCTTCCGTGAGCCAGTTTTCACCCTCAGAAAAGACGGCGTTAAAAATATTCCCGAAGCCATTGAGGCAAAATGTATCTGCTCTGTTGAGGCAGACGCGGCGTTCAAGGGCGAATTTGCTTCACTCGGCAGCGGCAAAATAAAATTTGACATTGAGGAAACAGAAAACTTCGATTTCACCTTTGCGGGAATCAGCTTTGATTCAGATGTATTCTATATCGCAAAGGGCGACTCCGACGAGCTGAAATATTCCGTTGTTTCCGACCTTTCACCGTCTGAGACAGATATAAAATGGGAGTCCTCAGACCCCGAAATTCTCTCAATCGACGGCAATTTCTACAAGGCTCATAAGGTGAGCGGCAAGCCCGTTTATGTTACAGGCTCATTCGATTACTGCGGCAGAACCTACTCCGCCAAATGCACCTATTATGTCAGAAAAGAGCTTGAAGATGTTAAGCTTTCCGCTAAGGAGCTTACTCTCAAAGCAGGCGAGACCGATTCGCTTTCGCTTAAATTCAAGCCCGACGACGCGACTATACAGACTGTCCGCTGGTTCTCCGAGGACGAAAAAATCGCAAAAGTCGATGAAAACGGAAATATAACAGGCGTTTCAAAAGGCGAAACGAGCGTTTATCTGATTTCGGAGGACGGCAATTTCAAACGCGCCTGTGCAGTAACGGTAAAGGAGGGAAAATAAATGTCAAGAGCTTCAACCAAAGATAAGCTTGTCAACCGATTCCTGAGAGCGGACGAATATTCCGCCGCAAGAATGGATGATAAAATTCTCGGCAAATACGAAGACCTTGCCGTTGATGTATATAGTACGCGACAGGTTTCCGTTACCGAAACGGCGTGGATGATGATTCAGCATTTTTCGCGCTCACTCAAAAACGGTCTTGACCTTTACGCGAATATGTATTACACAAAGGTGCTCAAAATCGACCTCATTTACATAACGGTTATCAAGGCTCTTATCAGCGTTTATGACACACTCAACGACCCGCTCATGGGCATAGCCTACGATAAAACCCGCACCCGCTGGGGCAAGGCGCGTCCGTACATCCTTTTCACTCCGCTTCCTTATTATATTTCAACCGCTGTGCTTTACTGCGGAGCCGCGCTTATGGGCGACACGGGGGTGAACGACCCGAAGAAGATATTGTTTGTCTTCATAACGCTTTTTGTGCAGGAGACGTTTTCGACTATTTTCAACATTCCTGCCGACAACTACCCGACCTTGCAGTCGCCGTGCCCGACGGACAGAATAAATGTCGCGCTCGCAAAGAGCTATGCAGGCGAGTACGGCAGCGACCTCATCGCGGCAATTTATGTTCCGATAATGACGCTCAACAACTTCGGCGCGGTCAAGGTTTCTCAGCCGATGCTTTTCGCGGTTATCGGCATTATAACAAGCATTCTCGGTGCTGTCGGCACAATGGGCGTTGCGGTTAAATGCCCCGAGAGGGTTGTGCTTCAGCCCAAGCCTGCGCCGATTACAAAGACAATGTTCTATGTTCTCAAAAACAAATACGCTTTGAGAAAAGTCGGCTCCGAGTTCCTTGTAAGCTGGTGGAGCAGCGGCGGATATTCATGGGACGTTATCACTCAGCTTGAAATTTTCGGCGGCGCGCTTCATATCGCTCCGATGTACGCTTTCTATCATATCTGCAACCTTATTTCCATAAAATTCATCAAGCCGTGGAAGGAACGCTTCAAGAGCTACCGCAACCTTGTTGTTACGCTGAGATTCTGGGATCTCGCGCTTGATGTGCTGTGGGTAATTTTCGGCTGGATAGTCATGCCCAAAAAGAAATGGTGGCTTTCGGGTATTGTGTTCACCCTCTGCTACGGTCTTAACGGACTTAACAACGCCCCCGCAAAGGCTTATGAGGGCGAAATTGACCGAGAGATTAACGACTACACCGAGTATCTCACAGGTGAAAGACCCGACGGAACGATGTATCTTATCGTAAACTACATAAAGAAGCTCACTCAGCCGCTCAACACGCTTATGGCAATAGCGGTTATCAAGTGGACGGGCTACGACACCACGGTTGATTCAACCTACTGGGCGCAGGATTCCGTTGATGTTTATCGCAAGGTTTTCGCGCTTTACGCCGCAGGCTCTTTCCTGCCAAACCTTGTCAACACAATTCCGCTGTTCTTCTATGACCTTGACGGCAAGAAAAAGATTGATATGTATAAGGCTCTGAACGAGCGTCGCGCGATGCTCGCCAAAGAGAATCAGGGCAAGCTGTCAGAGGATATGTCGGAGCTTGTTGAAATGCTCAGTGCCGACAAAAAACCAAAGGAAGAATGATTATGAATCTCTGCTTTTCCACACTCGGCTGCACAGAAAGAAGCCTTGACGAAATTCTCGACCTGTGCGCTCAATTCGGATTGAAAATGCTTGAAATAAGGGGAATCGGCGGCGTGCTTGACAACCGCCTTATCCCCGATTTCAGCACGGAAAAAATTGACGAAACAGTTAAAAAATTCAACTCGGCAGGCGTAGCTCCGCTCGTTCTCGGTACTTCCTGCTCATTCCACGAAAAAGAAAATTTTGAAAACGCCATAAACGAGGGCAGGGCGGCAGTTATGACCGCCGCGGCTCTCGGTGCGAGCGGAATAAGAGTTTTCGGCAACAATTTAGGCGAAAATCCCGCCGAAAGCACCGGAAGAGTGATTGACGGAATAGCCGCGCTCTGTAAAACCGCCCACGAAAACGATGTCGATATTCTCCTTGAGGTTCACGGCGATTTCAACACCGTCGAAACGCTTATGCCCGTTGTTTCCGCTCTGAAAAACGAAAAGCACTTCGGGCTTATCTGGGATATTTGCCACACGCAGAAAACCTACGGTGAAAACTGGCGTGAGTTTTACGACGCTTTCAGAGAGCACATACGCCATGTTCACATAAAAGATGTGCGCGGCGATGAGCTTGTTCTGACGGGCGACGGCGAAATCCCCATAAAAGATATTGTGTCCTGTATGATTTCCGACGGCTACAGCAGAGCGTTTTCCCTTGAATGGGAGAAAAAGTGGCACCCCGAGCTTGCGGAAATCGAAGAAGCTCTGGTCAGCTTCAAAAAAATAATGATGATATGAAAACTTTTATCGCAATTAAAAACGACGAAACACGGGCGACCTTCCTGCCGCCCGAAAACATGGCTCTGCTAAAAAAATACGGCGAAGTCTGCGAAATAAAAGGTGAGCTTTCCTCAGAGAACGCCGCCGCTCAGATTGGCGACAGCGAGGTTTATATGACCTGCTGGGATTCGCCGAGGCTTGACAAGGCTGTCCTTGACGCCGCGCCGAATCTCAGGCTCCTTGTTCATCTCGGCGGAACGGTTGTGCCGTTTGTTTCGCGCGAAATGTACGAAAGAGGCATACGCGCCATCTCGGGCAACGCATTTTTTGCCCGCTCAACCGCCGAGGGCGCGCTTGCCTATATCCTCGCCGCTCAGCGAAATATCCCGTTTTACAGCACCGAGCTTAAAGAAAACCGCCGCTGGAAACGCGAAAACGCGCCTAATATGAGCCTCATCGGTAAAACGGTGGGGCTTGTCAGCTTTGGCGCGGTAGCGAGAAATCTTGCCGAAATGCTACAGCCTTTCGGCGTGAAACTGCTTGTATATGATATTGTCGAAATTCCCGACGAAACCAAAGAGCGGCTTAATATAACGCAGATCAGCCTTGACGAGTTGTTTTCGACGGCTGACATCATCAGTGTTCACACTCCGCTCAATTCCGCGACGCACCGCCTTATAGGCAGTGAGCTGTTCCGAAAAATCAGGCCGAACGCTCTTTTTGTCAACACCTCGCGCGGCGGAGTAATCGACGGGGAGGCTCTGATAGAATCTTTAAAGAGCCGACGATTCCGTGCCGTTCTTGATGTTTATGATGAAGAGCCGCCGAAACCCGACAGCGCTCTTTACTCGGCGCAGGGGCTTATTATGATGCCTCACATGGGCGGGCCAACGCTCGATTTGAGAAGCAAAATCTCCGAAACGCTCATAAATGAAGCGCACGGATTCATTGACCTTTCTCAAAATCTCACTAACGAAATCACGGCGGAAAACGCCTTTAATATGTCTGAGAGGTAAAATTATGCTGACTTCACCTTACAGAAAGCCGTATATCACGCCGACGAACGAGCACCCGAGGCTGATGCTCAGAAAAACCGATATTAAAAGAATAAAAGAAAATATGTCTCTGCTCGAAAATTCGCAGGCAGCAAAAATCATTGGCGAACTGTGCGATTTCCCGATAACGGGCAGGGGAGCGACGCCCGAATACGGAACATATAATCTTCGCGAGGTGCTTGCCTGCGAGGCTCTTTCTTTCAAAGCCCTGCTGATCGGCGACGCCGAAAGCGCGAAAAAGGCGATTGACTCTCTTATGCTCCTGCTCGGCTCATTCAAGGTGCTCAAGGGCAACATGGGCGCGCGGTGGGGCGGTCATCTTATCTTTACATCGGCGCAGGTTTATGACTGGTGCTATGCTTTTCTTTCGCCTGAGCAGAAGAAAACCATTATCGGAAAATGCGAAAAAATTGCCGCAGATTATTTTGAAATGGGTTATCCTCCCGCGAAGCAGTCGCCCGTTTCGGGGCACGGAACGGAGGCTCAGCTCCTGCGCGACCTGCTTGCTTTTTCTGTTGCAGTTTATGATGAAAGACCTGATATTTACGATTTCTGCGCGGGCAGAATTATTGACGATTATGTTGAGCCTGTGCGCCGTCTGCTGAGCGGCGGAGCGCACAACCAGGGACCGAGCTACGGCAGCTACCGCTGGATAAGCCTTGCGTGGGCGGAGCTGATTTTCCGTGCGATGAGCGGAAACGGCGTTTTCAACTGCCTTGAAAAGACCGCTGAATGGTTCACTTACATGACGCGCCCCGACGGCAGTCAGGTGCGTCTCGGCGACGATTTCAACGAAAATAAGGGCGATTACAACCGCCGCACGCCGTTCACCGTGCCGTTCTTTTTCGGCTGGGCGCTCACGGGACGCGAGGATATGCGCCGCCTTTTCAGAAGCGGACTTTGCCGCGAATATATGCTCCCCGTTCACTCGGGAATGGATTTCTACTCTGAAAGCTCGTGGGGAGAGGGGCTTTTTTCGGCGGTCAGCTTTATGATTTTTGACAGGTTTACCGCTTCACGCTCAACGGATAATCCGAAAAAATGCGTCTATTTCGGCTCGCCCGTGGGCGAAACCGTTTTCAAGGACGAAAACACCCACATCCTTTTTAAAATCGGCGAGTATTGGGGCGCGAACCACGACCACCTTGACACAGGCTGTTTTCAGATTTTCAGCGGCGCGCCGCTCATAACCGACTCGGGCGTTTATGACAGCTACCACAGCCCTCACAGGCGGCAGTATCTGACAAAAACCTCCGCCCACAACTGCCTCACGGTGGAGATTCCCTCAAAGCCGCTTTTCGGCGAGTGGGATGACGATATAGCCTACGACGGCGGAACTCGCCGACCTGCGGACGGAGATGAGGCGCAGAGCGTGGACGAGCTGATTTCGGAAAAATACCTCATGGCGCGTGTGCTTTCTCACGAGGAAAGCGAAACGGGCTGTGCGATTTCGGGCGACCTCACGCCTGCCTACTGCCATTCCTGCGCCGAGGTCAGGCGGACGATGAGCTATGATGCCGCTAAGAGAAAAGTAACTGTCAAAGATGAAGTAACCGCTCTGAGCGCGGAGTATAAAAAGACATTCCACATTCACTGTCAGTCCGAGCCCGAGATAATCGGTAATACGGTTATATTTGAGAACAAAGGACACAAAGCCGTGTGCAGAGTAATTTCACCCGAAAACGCTCAAATCGTAAAGGTCGGCGGCGAGGGAAAACGCTTCCTCGCGGGTGGTGTGGATTATCCGCCGAAGCCGCCTTACGAAGCGGAGGATGGCTGGGGAGAGGTGAAAATCTCACCGCGCGAAAGCTCATTATCTGATTTGTTTATTATTGAATTCGATATATAAAAATACCCGCCGTTGATTTCGGCGGGTAAATTATTTGCAAGTGTTATTTAATTCTGATTATCACAGCATAAATGCGGTAGAAAAGC
>JAZUFU010000125.1:0-9414 GCA_045640865.1 Acutalibacteraceae bacterium
TGTTTTCGGCCTTGCCAATGACGCGATAGGCTACATTGTGCCCGATAATGATTATATTCTCTGCTTTGACTTCAATAAACATTATCATGAGCTTTTCAGCGCGGGCAAAAACACGGCGTCTTTCCTTATGAGTGAGCTTGTCAAGATTAAGGAAGAAGTATCATAACTGAATATCAACAATAATAAAGCAGACCTTGCCGTTCGGTAAGGTCTGCCGTTTTCATAATTGATTTATTTAAAGAATAATCTCTTTGCGTTTTCTGCTGTCATGTCGAGGATTTCCTGCGCCGTAACGCCTCTGACCTCCGCCATGAGCTCCGCAATATAAGGAATATACGATGAATCGTTTCTTTCGCCCCTGTGAGGCACGGGTGTCATGTACGGGCAGTCGGTCTCAATCAGAAGCCTGTCGTCGGGGAGCATTTTTGCCACAGCAACGGGCGTTTTTGCGTTCTTGAATGTTGTCGCGCCGCCGAGACCGATATACATTCCGATTGAAAGAATGTCCTTTGCCATTTCCACGCTCCCGGAGAAGCAGTGAACAACGCCCTTGGGCTTGTACTTCTTGAGAAGCTCCCATGTGTCCTGATGTGCCTCGCGGTTGTGAATGACAACAGGCATGTCAAACTCCTCGGCGAGCTTTAACTGATACTCGAAAACCTCTATCTGCGTCTCACGCGGCGAAAAATCGTAGTGATAATCAAGTCCTATTTCACCGATTGCCACGCATTTCGGGTCGCTGAGGAGCTTTTTTATCTCGTCAAAGTCGTTTTCACCGATTGCCGACGCTTCGTGAGGGTGAACGCCAGCGGCAAAGTATATTTTTTCATATTTCTGAGAAAGAGCCTGTGAAGTTCTGCTCGTTTTCAGGTCGCTTCCGCAGTTGACCGCGGCAATAATACCGCTTTCAAAAAGAGAATTCAACAACTCGTTGCGGTCTTCGTCATAAGCCTCAGAGTCATAATGTGTGTGGGAATCGAAAATATTTCTGTATTCCGTCAGCATAATTTCGCACCTGCGGGGATAGCGTCGTCAACAAGAAGAAGATGAAGCTTTTCCTCGCCCTTTTCTGTATGAACGGCTGAAATAAGCATACCGCAGGACTCAATGCCCATCATCTTTCTCGGGGGGAGATTGAGTATGGCAACGGCGGTTTTGCCGATAAGCTGTTCGGGCTCGTAGTATTTGTGAATACCCGAAAGGATTGTTCTGTCCGTGCCCGAGCCGTCGTCAAGTGTGAAGCGGAGGAGCTTATCGCTCTTTTTAACAGCTTCGCAGTTCTTGATTTTAACCGCGCGGAAATCTGACTTGCAGAATGTCTCGAAGTCAACCTTTTCCTCTGTGTAAGGTTCAAGCTCAATTGCGGGGAGAGCAGCTTTTTTCTGTGCTTCTCTTATTGCGTCAAGCTCCGCAACTGCCTTTTCAACATCAATTCTCGGGAAAAGAGCCTCGCCCTTTTTAACTGTAGCACATTCGTTGAGTGAGCCATATACAGCCGCGCTTTCCCATGTTCTGCAGCACTTGCACGCGCCGATGCAGTCAAAAATCTTGTCTGCTGTTTCGGGCATGAAGGGAGTGAGAAGTGTGTTGCATATACGGACTGTTTCAAGCAGATTATACATAACTGTCGCAAGGCGTGCTTTCTTGCTTTCGTCCTTTGCGAGTGCCCACGGCATTGTCTCGTCAATGTATTTGTTCGCTCTGCCGATTACCTGGAAAATATCCTCAAGAGCGTCCTGGAACTGGAATTTTTCCATGTCCGCTTCGTATTTGTCTCTGAGAGCGGACGCCATTTCAACAAGAGCGTTGTCAAGCTCGTCTTTTTCTCTATCAGCAGGAAGTGTTCTGCCGAAATATTTTTCAACCATGGCGCAGGTGCGCGAAACAAGATTGCCTAAATCGTTGGCGAGATCCATGTTTATTGTCTTGATAAGAAGCTCGTTCGAGAAGTTGCCGTCTGTGCCGAACGGGAATGTTCTGAGCAGGAAGAAACGTAGCGCGTCAACGCCGAATCTCTCGGCAAGAACATACGGGTCAACGACATTGCCCTTTGATTTTGACATCTTGCCGCCGTCGATTACGAGCCAGCCGTGGCCATAGACATGCTTGGGCAGGGGAAGCTCAACGCTCATGAGCATCGCAGGCCATATAATTGAATGGAAACGAACGATTTCCTTGCCTACAAAGTGAACATCGCAGGGCCAGTATTTGTCGAAATCGTTATATTCGCTGTTCATGTAGCCCATAGCCGTTGCATAGTTGAAAAGAGCGTCAACCCATACATAAACAACATGACCGGGGTCAAAGTCAACGGGGATACCCCAGCTGAAGCTCGTGCGGCTTACGCAAAGGTCATCAAGACCGGGTTTGATGAAGTTGTTTACCATTTCGTTTACGCGGCTTCTCGGCTGAAGAAAATCTGTGTTTTCGAGTAAGTCCTGAATTCTGTCTGCGTAGTTGCTCAGACGGAAGAAATATGCTTCCTCCTCAGCGTCGTGAACTTCTCTGCCGCAGTCGGGGCATTTGCCGTCGATGAGTTGGCTTTCTGTCCAGAAAGATTCGCAGGGAGTGCAGTATTTGCCCTTGTATGCGCCCTTGTAGATGTCGCCCTTGTCGTACATCTTCTTGAAGATTTTCTGAATTGACTCGCAGTGATAACCGTCGGTTGTGCGGATAAAGCGGTCATTTGAAATGTTCATCAGCTTCCACAGGTCAAGGACGCCGCGCTCGCCCGCAACAATATTGTCAAGGAATTCCTTGGGTGTAACGCCTGCTTCCTTAGCTTTGTTTTCAATTTTCTGACCGTGCTCGTCAGTGCCTGTGAGGAACATGACATCACAGCCCTTGAGGCGTTTGTAGCGCGCCATAGCGTCAGCGGCTACCGTGCAGTATGTGTGGCCGATATGAAGCTTATCCGACGGATAATAAATCGGCGTGGTAATGTAGAACTTTTCTGTGTTCATAATAAAGCATCTCCTTTTTTACGGTCCGAATGAAAGACCGATATAAGTCATTATATTTTACAACATACGGCAATAATTGTCAAATAAATATTGTAATATATTGTATAAATTATTACTTATTTCACATAAGATTAAATGTTCTGCGATGAAAGTAATGAAATATAATGTTAATTTTCAGTTAATTTTAAAAAAAATCTTATTTTTTATGTTGTAAATTACATCAGTATTGTGATATAATAATTTGAATTATACTGCAAGATAGGGGTGAAATTGCCATGAAAACAAAGCTTGTCTCAGTTCTGCTGATGCTTGCATTATGCCTTTCTCTTATGAGCGGCTGTTCTCTGAGCATACAATCACCCGAGAAGCTCATGGCTCCGCCGAAGCTTACAGGCGACTATCAGCTTTTGCAGGACGCTTTTCAGCAAACCGTCAACGGTGATGTTGATTTTGTCGCTCCCGTCAGCGGCAAATACAAGTCCGCGTTCATTATTGATGATTTTGATTCTGACGGACTTGAGGACGCGATTGTTTTTTACTCGTCAAAGGACGAGGGCAAAACGGTCAATATCGGCGTTTTCCGCAAGACTGACAGCGGCGAATGGAATTATATAAAAAGAGTAACAGGCGCGGGTAATTCGGTTGACAGCGTTATTATAGAGGATATGAACGGCGACGATATTAAAGAAATTGTTGTCGGCTGGAATATCTTTACGCTCAGCAGGCAGTTCACTGTTTATAAATTCAGCGACGCTTCCGTTAAAGAGACTTTCATCGAGTCGGGCTCGTGGCAGTATAATCTTATGACGCTGACAGACGTTGACTCCGACGGCAGAAACGAGCTGTTCTTTGTGTATCTTGACACAAACAGCCCCGTTCAGTCTGCGTATGCTTGCGTAGCTTCTTTTAATGAAAGCGGCATGTTTGACATTAAGAGCAGAACGCCTGTTGACGGCAATATCTCGGGCTTCAGCGCGATATATACCGACTCTGAAAACAGAAACACGGTTATTCTTGTTGATGCTTTTAAAAATGAGCACGACATGATAACCGAGGTTCTGAAGTGGGATAAATCCGCAAACAGCCTTGTTGCGCCTCTTTTTGACGCGGAAACTCAGACAACCACCGCCACATGGCGCAATAACCGCAGAAGCGTTGAGGACATTGACAGCGACGGTCATTATGAAATCCCCGTCGGTGTTGAGATTGTCGGCTCGACTTATGTTATCAACGGCGAATTGCAGGAGGAAAGCCTCTATTACACCCGCTGGTCGCATTTCAACGGTGAAAAACTCAAAGCGGAAAAGTATGTTATATATAATGAATCAGAAAATTACAGCCTTGATATTCCAAGCAGCTGGGTCGGCAAGATAACGGTGAACAGGCTTGATACACAGCTCTATTTCTATCGTTGGAACGCTTTGTCGAGCGAGCACATGGGCAATCAGCTCTTTTCACTTGTGTCTCACGCTGTTGATGCCGCAGGTATCGACGGCTACAAAAAGCTTGCGGATTTTTCGGACAAGGCTTATGAATACTGCATTACGGCAGACGGAAAAGAATTCGGAGTAAAGGACAGCAACATCAAGGACGGTTTTGCGATTACCGTCAGCAATCAGGGAGGAAAATAAAATGAACAAAAAGGTTCTTGTAGCCGAGGACGAACAGGCAATAAGAGAATTTATAGTAATAAACCTTAAAAGAGCGGGTTACGAAACAGTTGAAGCGGCTGACGGACTTGAAGCTCTTGAGCAGTACGAAAACTGTAACGGAGATATAGCGGTTGCTCTGCTCGACATTATGATGCCAAATATGGACGGACTTGAGGTCTGCAAAAGACTCAGAGAGAAAAACAATGTGCTGGGCATTATGATGCTCACCGCAAAGATGCAGGAAATGGACAAGGTCAGCGGACTTCTCAACGGCGCGGACGATTATGTTACAAAGCCGTTTTCACCCTCGGAGCTTATGGCGCGTGTCGATGCTATCTACCGCCGCGTCGCCATGCTTGAAAAGACAATGGATAAGGACGACGACGCTCTTGTTCAGGGCAAATTCACACTCAATCCCAAGAACATGACCTTCACCAAAAACAACATACCTGTTGACCTTACACAGGTTGAATTTCAGATAATGGAGTATTTCTTCCGCAATCAAGGCACGGCTCTGAGCAGAACGCAGATACTCAATAAAGTATGGGGCGAAAGCCACGAGGGCGAAGAAAAAATCGTTGATGTTAACATCAGGCGAATCAGAAAGAAAATTGAAGACGAGCCCTCAAACCCCAAGCACCTGCTCACAATCTGGGGTATGGGCTACAAGTGGGTGAGCTGATAAACCGTTAAAATTTGCAGAGAGGGGGCGGCACAATGGCTGAAAGCAAAAAAGAAAAAAAGACAGACAGCAAAACTTTTTCTGACATATTTCACCGCGGCATTGTCTATCGCTGGCTTTCAAGAACTGCCGCCGTTTCCGTTGCGATACTCGCGCTTCTCTGCGTTATATGTACGATTTTTGTCAGAAACTTCTACTATACCACCGTTTATAACAAGCTCAAAAGCTACTCGACGGGCATAGCCGCCAACTACTTTGATTTGGTTGACGATGCGGATTTTGACGCCGCCGCAAGAGAATATGTTTCCGAGTTTTCCGAAAAATCCTCAATGGAAATATGGGTGATTGACAAGAACGGCAAGGTTATCATTTCCTCGAGCGGATTTGAAACGAATTACCCCGAAATGCCCGATTACTATGAGGCTGTCAAGAATGAAACGATAATTTTTGAAAAGTGGACAGGTAAGCTCGAATCGGGCGAAAAGGTAATGGCGATAACCAATGTTCTCAGAACGGAGGACGGAAGTATCCGCGGCGCGGTGAGATATATTACCTCGCTTGACGCTATCGACAGTCAGCTCAATACAATTTACTGCTTTGTCGTCATCGTTTTCCTTGCGCTTGTTTCACTTGTTATAATTTCGGGTTTCATCTTTGTCAATTCCATAGTCAAGCCGATTAAAGAGATAAATGAAACCACAAAGCTTATTGCCGACGGCAATATGGACGCGAGAATCAAAAGCTATCCTTATGATGATGAAATCGGAGAGCTGTGCAATTCAATAAACAATATGGCGGCTGAAATCAGCACCGCCGACAGGCTTAAAAATGACTTCATTTCAACCGTTTCCCACGAGCTGAGAACGCCTATTACGGCCATTAAGGGCTGGGGTGAAACGATTTTGCAGGTCAGCGATTCCGACCCTGCGCTCACTCAGAGGGGAATGAATGTTATTATCGACGAGGCGGCGCGCCTTTCGGGCATAGTTGAGGAGCTGCTTGACTTTTCGGGTATTCAGAGCGGACGAATGAACCTCAGAATTGAAAAGACGGACGTTCTCGCAGAGCTTGACGAAACTGTTTTCGCTTTCAAGGACAGGTCAACAAGAGAGGGCGTTGATCTCATTTACAACGCTCCCGATCAGCCCGCTCCCATGGACGGCGACCCCGACAGATTAAAGCAGGTGTTTGTAAATATCCTTGACAATGCGCTGAAATACACAAACCAGGGCGGCAAAATCACCGTTACGGCAGATATTGCCAACGACAAGCTGAGAATCTCGTTTGTTGATACAGGCTGCGGCATAGCCGCCGAGGATCTGCCCCATGTTAAAGAAAAATTCTATAAAACGAATATGACGGTTCACGGCTCGGGCATAGGTCTTGCCGTTTCCGATGAAATAGTCAAGCTCCATAAGGGTACGCTTGATGTCTATAGCGTCCTCGGCGAAGGCACAACAGTTGTTATCTGCTTTGATATTGACCATGTTGAGCTTGGCGAGGAATGGAATATCGAGGCGGCAATAGCCGCGGAAAACGAAAAAAATTCACAGGAGGATGAGAATAATGGCTGACGAAAAGAAAAAGAAAATCAGCATAGGCGGTTCAGCTCTCATGGAGGGCATAATGATGATAGGTCCGAAAGGTCTCGGCGTGAGCTTCAGACTGCCTGACGGAACAATTGAAACAGATTTAAGGCAGCAGCATCTGCTTAAAGATAAATATAAAATCGCGCGTATCCCGTTCATCAGAGGAACAATAAATTTCATCGATCAGATGGTTTTCACATATAAAATCCTTATGGAATCCGCCGAGAAAACTTCAATGGATATCGGTGAGGAAGAAGAGGATATGTCGAAACTTGACAAGTGGCTTTCTGACCATTTCGGTCCCAAAATGATGGCTGTTATCGGCGCTATCGCCGCCGTTCTCGGCTTTGCGCTTGCGTTTGTGCTTTTCTTCTACCTGCCGAGCCTTCTTGCCGACGGAATCGAAGCGATTTTCAAGACCGATATTACAAGGCTCAAACCGCTCATTGAGGGCATTATGAGAGCCGCGATACTTATAGTCTATATGTGGGCTGTAAGCAATATGAAAGAAATCAAGAGAATGTTCATGTACCACGGCGCGGAGCATAAGTCGATTTTCTGCTATGAAAACGGACTTCCGCTTACGGTCGGGAACATCCGCGAGCAGACAAGATTTCATCCCCGCTGCGGCACAAGCTTCATTTTCCTTGTAATTATTGTAAGTATGCTCATCTCAACGCTCCTTGCGTTCTTCTTCCCCGCGCTCAGAGCGCAGAGACTTCTGTGGCTCGCCGTCAAGCTCCTGCTTCTGCCGCTTTACCTCGGCATAGGCTATGAGGTGCTTCAGTATGCGGGCAAGCACGATAATCTGTTTGTTAAGATAACATCTGCGCCGGGACTCTGGATGCAGAGAATAACCACCAAAGAGCCGACAGATGATATTATCGAGGTTGCTATCTGCGCGACGGAGGCGTGCCTCGGAATTGTAAAAGAAGAACCCGAAGAAAATCCCGAAACTGAAATTTCAGAAGAAAAAACAGAGGATGATGAAAATGACGGTTAACGAGCTTTACAGACAGGGAGCAGAAATGCTCGACTACGCATTCATTGAAAACGCATTTTTCGACGCGCGCTGGCTCATTGAAAAGGCTGTCGGCATTGACGCAAATCAGTTCGCTCTCAAAAAAGAGCAGAAGGTCAGCCCCAAGCAGGAAGCCGAGTTCCTTTCACTTATCCGCAGGCGTATCGCGGGCGAGCCGCTCCAATATATTTTAGGCGAGTGGGAGTTCATGGGCTATCCGTTCACGGTAGGCGAGGGCGTTCTCATTCCGCGCCCTGAAACGGAACTGCTTGTTGATTTTGCTAAAGAAAAACTCAGCGGCAAAACCGCGCCTGTTGTGTTTGATTTATGCTCGGGCAGCGGCTGTATCGCAATAAGCATCGCAAAGCTTTTCCCGAAAGCAAAGGTATATGCTGTTGAGAAATCAAACGAGGCCTGCGTTTATCTTAAAAAGAATATCAAGCTCAACAAAGCCAAAAATGTGGAGCTTATAAAGGGCGATATTTCAAATCCCGATGTTCTCAAAGGAATTAAACCCGACCTTATTCTTTCAAATCCGCCTTATGTTAAAACCGAGGAAATCCCTCAGCTCCAGAAAGAGGTTCAGCACGAGCCTGTTTCGGCGCTTGACGGCGGAATTGACGGACTTGATTTTTATAAAATTCTCTCTGCTGACTGGATGAGCAGAATGCCCTCGGGCACTGTCATGGCTGTTGAATGCGGCGAAGGTCAGGCTGAGGATATTTCTCAGATGTTCTTCCTTTCAAGATGTGAGGTTGACATTATAAACGATTTAAGCGGAATCCCGAGAGTGGTAACCGCAGTTAAGAGGTAATCAGATGTTATTAAGTCTTTTAAGAGGCGGCAATATTACACAGGCGATAATCGGCGTGTGCGTAAGTGCATTCGTTGTGCTCTGCATACTCCCTCTGCATGAGCTCGCTCACGCTTTTGTTGCGGATAAGTTAGGCGACGACACTGCAAGACGAATGGGCAGACTGACGCTCGACCCGTTTTCACATATTGACTGGATGGGCGCGTTAATGATTCTGCTTGTCGGCTTCGGCTACGCAAAGCCTGTTCCCGTCAACGCGGCAAGAACCAAAATGAAAAATAAAAAAGCAGCTATGGCGATAATCGCGATAGCGGGGCCGATTTCAAATCTGCTCGTTGCTCTCGTAAGCGTATTTATCTATACATTTATCGGCACAAAATTTACGGCGGACAACACACTTGCCTACGCGATTTTCATTTTCTTTATTTTCTGCGCGCTTATAAATGTAAACCTTGCGGTTTTCAATCTCATTCCCATTCCGCCGCTCGACGGCTCAAGGATTTTGACCGCATTCCTGCCCACAAAGGCATATATCAAGCTTTTGCAGTATGGAAAATACATCACAATCGCTATCTTCGCTTTGCTTCTTTTCGGCGCGCTTTCCACACCGCTGAGCATTCTTTCGGGCTGGGTTCTTGACGGCTTTGAAGCTATTGCAAAACTTATTTTCTGAACGGAGTTTTTATGGAAGCC
>JAZUFU010000126.1:0-23961 GCA_045640865.1 Acutalibacteraceae bacterium
TCTCACAGCCCGATATAAGATACTGCCCTCACGGCAGACCCGTGCTCATTGAAATGAGCAAAAAGGAAATCGAAAAAAGCTTCGGCAGAATACAGTGAACGGGGGACAGCGCATGAAAAAAATTCCGCTTATTGTTGTCGCAGGTCCCACCGCCTCGGGCAAAACCGCTCTCGGCATTGAAATATGCAAACGCCTCGGCGGCGAGGTTATTTCAGCCGATTCCATGCAGATTTACACGGGCATGGATATCGCCACCGCGAAACCGTCAAAAGAAGAAACGCAGGGGATTCCCCACCACCTCATCGACATCATATCACCCGAGCAGAGCTTTTCCGTTGCCGACTTTCAGCTTCTCGCGAAGGAGGCCGCCGAGGATATTTATTCACGCGGCAAACTTCCCGTCATAGTCGGCGGAACAGGACTTTATATTGACTCGTTTGTCGATAATATCAGCCTGAGTGAAGCGTCAACCGATGAAAAAATAAGAAAACAGCTTTTTGACAGAGCGGAAAAAGAGGGCATAAATTCACTCCTTGACGAGCTAAAAGAGATTGACCCCGAATACGCCGCAAAGCTTCATGAAAGCAACACAAAAAGGATAGTCAGAGCACTGGAGCTGTGGTACACCGCTCACATCACAATGACCGAGCAGATTGCCCTTTCAAGGAAAGAGGAAACGCCCTACAATGTGTGCTATATCGTCCTTGACGCTGAGGACAGGGAGTATCTTTACGGCAGGATAAACCGCCGTGTTGATTTAATGCTCAGCGCGGGCATACTCGATGAAACAAAGGAGTATTTTTCCTCCTGCGGCAGAACATCAGCTCAGGCAATCGGCTACAAGGAGCTTGCGCCGTATCTCAGCGGCGAAAAGACGCTCGACGAAGCGGTTGAATCACTCAAACAGGCAACAAGAAGATACGCAAAGCGTCAGCTCACATGGTTCAGACGCAGGGAGGACGCTCACAGAATATACATTGATAAATACGAAACAGCTGACGGCATAGTCGGCGAAGCGATGAATATTATAAAAAATTCGGGAGTAACGGAGGGATAATTACGGACAAAACGAAAAGCACAAAGCAGCCTGCAAAGCAACCGAAAAAGGAAGAAAAAAAGTCCATAGGTCAGATTGTCATTTTAGTTTTTTGCTTTACTGTTTTTGCCTATATGGCGTTCAACGCGTTCGCTTATTCATATTCACCCGTAACCACCGTTACGATTACGGAAAAGGCGGCGTTTGAAGAAACCTTTGACTTCGAGGGCTTTGTAATCCGCGACGAAAAGGAGATTCAGAACACCTCGAACGGCGCGGTCATCTCCCTTGTTAAGGACGGAAGCCGCGTGGCAAAGGGCGACCCGATAGCGGTTATCTGCAAAGATGACGAGCAGGCGGCGGCTTACAAGGAGCTTGAAAACGCAAAGACCGAGCTTGAGAGGTATCAGAACCTCAACAACACGGGCGGAATACAGGATTTGAGTGCGGAAAAGCTCAATTCTGAGATTTCTCAGGCGTATGCGGAAATTATGGATACGGTCGTCAGCGGCAATTTTGAAAACCTCGGCACCGCGATAAATTCATTCACCGAAAAGAGCGCGACGAAGCAGATTTTAGCGGACGGCAGCATGAACGTCAGCAAGCAGATGACCGAAATCGACAAAAAGATAAAGAGCCTTCAAGGTAAAAAGATTTCTTCGCAGCAAATCACCGCTCCCGATTCGGGCTATTACATAAGCTCGGCGGACGGCTACGAAAACCTCGTCAGCTATGACAAGGTTATGGACCTCAACGCTCAGCAGATTGAGAAAGTTCTGAAATCCAAGCCGAAAACTAAAAAGAACAGCTCATTCGGCAGGCTTGTGGGCAGTTACCGCTGGTACATTGTCGGCACAGTCGGCAAGGAACATTCAACGAGCTTCCCTGCGGACGGCACGGTTAAGGTGAACTTCCCCGACAGCGGAATAAAGAATGTTACCATGGATGTTGAAGCGATTAAGAACAACGGCGACACCGTTACCGTAATTCTCAGCTGCAGCCTCATGGACGAAACCTACGCCAACATGAGAAAAGAAAAAGTTCAGATTGTTACGCGTTCGGGCGAGGGATATAAAGTCCCCGCAAATATAGTCAGATTCGGCAAAGACAACAAGTCGGGAATTTATGTCCTCAGAGGAAAAATCATATCCTTTATTTATGCGGATATACTATATTCCGACGGCGAAACGGCAATTCTTGACCCGTCGAGCGAAAACGGCTCAGGCATCGCGCTTTACGACGAGGTTATTATCAAGGGAAAGGATATAAAAGATGGAAAGGTTATCAGATGACAAAAGATTTTATGATATTTCCGAAAACTTCAAAGAAATATCCGAAAAAATTGCCCTCAGCGCGCAGAAGAGCGGCAGAGACGCTTCTGATATAAGATTCATGGCGGTTACAAAAACCGTCGAGCCGAAGTACATAAATCACGCGCTGTCGCTGGGGCTTGACCTCATAGGCGAAAATCGCGTTCAGGAGTTCCTCGGCAAAAGAGACGAGCTTAATCTTGACGGAGTGGAGAAGCATCTGATAGGTCATTTGCAGACAAACAAGGTTAAGCAGATAGTCGGCGAGGTCGATTTTATTGACAGCGTTGACAGCGTTAAGGTAGCTAAAGAGATAGGCAAAATCTCGTCCCGTCTGGGAATAAAAACAGACATTCTGCTCGAAATCAACATCGGAGCGGAAGAAAGCAAGTTCGGTTTTACCCCCGAATCCATAGGCGAAACGGTGTATAGAATTGCCGAAATTGAGGGCATAAAGGTCAGAGGATTGATGGCTGTACCCCCGATTTGCGATAATTCCTTGAAAAATCGTCATTTTTTTGAAAATATGCACCGTCTATTTCTTGACATCGGGGCTAAAAATATAGATAATATTAGTATGGACATTTTGTCCATGGGCATGTCGGGCGATTATGACGAAGCAATCCTCGGCGGCGCTAATATGGTTAGAATAGGCTCGGCTCTTTTCGGAGCGAGAAATTACAGATAATCGGAGGATAAAGTTATGGGATTCATTGACAAGGTTAAAAATGCATTCAGCATGTCGGAAGAAGAATATCTTGATGATGTTGAGGTTGATGAGGAAGAGGAAGAAGAGGAGGAAGAATACGTCTATAAGAAACCGCGCACAGACCGCCACGCAAAAACTAACGACACATTTAAGGCGGACACATATAAGGCTGACTCCTTCAAGACAGACAATGTAGTTGATATCCGCACCTCAGCGGCGGCGGCTCCCGCTCCCGCACCCCGTCAGTCGGCTACAAAGGCTCATGTTGTTTTCAAGAAGATTGATTCATTCAACGAAATCCGTTCCGTTGCGGACGTTCTTATTGAGCAGAGAATAGTTGTTCTCAATCTTGAGACCTGCGGCGACGACGATTCACGCAGAATTCTCGATGTACTCTCAGGCGTTGCCTACGCAAACGACGGCGCGATTCAGCGCGTTGCAGGCAGAGCCTATATCATCACACCCAACAATGTTCCGCTTACAGGCGAACTCCTTGATGAATTTGTCAACTCAGCGGCAAGTGATTCAGTCTTTTAAGGCTGCCGACAGGAGGAATAATTTATGCTTACACCGTCAAAAATTATGAATCATCATTTTGAGGTTGCGGGCAAAAACGCTTACCGCGCCCATTCGGTAGATGAATTCTTTGATATAGTTGCCGAGAACTATGAGCAGATGTTCAAGGAGAACGGCGATTTAGTTAAGAAAATCAGCATTCTTGCCGAAAGACTTGATGAATACAAAAATGATGAAGACAATATCCGCAACGCTCTGCTTACAGCTCAGCGCACAGCCGACCGCATTGTAAAAGAAACAGAGCAGCAGGCGGCAGCCACGAAGGCAGAGGCGGACGAATATGCAAAGAATCAGGAGACTACCTCAAACGAAAAGGCTCAGAAGCTCCTTGACGACGCACGCGCAAGAGCGTCCGAGATTATCGACAAGGCCAACAGACACGCGGCTGACATCATCAGAAACGCTACAGCCGAAGCAAAGGAGCAGGAGGTTGTTGCCAGAGACCACATGATTAAGGCTCAGGCAGGTCTTGACCTCATCGAGAAGGAAGCGGACAAATTCAAGCGCGAGCTTCTCACTCTTTATTCCGAACATATCGAAATCATCAACAAAATCCCCGAGGTTGAGGGCTCAGACGAAGCTGTTGCCGTTGTTGACGCTGTTGAAGCTCCCGAGCAGGCAGAGTTAGAGCCTGCCGACGAAGCTCCCGCTCTTGAAAGCGCACAGCCCGAAGCGCAGGAAGCTGAGGTACAGGACGAAGCAGTTTGGGAGGAAGAGCCCGAAGCAGAGCCTGTTGAGGAAGAGACAGAGGACGACGCTGAGATTTCTGTTGAGGATTATCTCAATAAATACACCGACGAGGACTCAGATGATTACACTCAGCCTCAGGCAGAGTATGAAGAAGAGCCCGAGGAAGAAACATACGAATATGAGGAGCAGGGCGCGGAAGAACCCGAGGAAGAAGAAAAGAGACCCTCGCTCACAGATATATTTGAAACCATCGACGGCGAACAGGTTATCGACGAGCCCCGTGAAGAGGACGACTACGATATGGAGTTCGGCGGCAACGCCTTTGAGGAAGAGGAGGCGGAGGAATCCGACTACGAACCCGAGGTGGGCGGCGATACCTTCAAGTTTGATTTAAGCAGCTTCAAATTCGGTGAAGAAAATGATGCTGACGACGATGAAGACGAAGATGAGTATTACGACGACGATGACGATGATGACGACGATTACTTTGACGACGACGAAGACGACAAGCCCAGCGGAAAGGGCGGCTTCGCGGCGAAATTCAAAGGCTTCTTCAAGAGATAATGGCTGTTATTGTCAGTTTTATCTGCGTCGCGGTGCTCACAGCCGCTGACCAGCTTATAAAGTATTTCGTTCAGGCTAATCTCCCCGATGCGGGGCAGATTACGGTTATCAAAGGCTTTCTGAGCTGGGATTATGCTGAGAACACAGGCGCGGCGTTCGGTTCGTTTTCACAAAGCACAACACTTCTTTCGGTCATAACGGGCGTTATTATCCTTGCGGGGCTTATCGCCATAGCTCTTAAAAAGATTAAGGGCGGCTACCTGCTTACGGTGTCTGTTATGATTATTGCGGGCGGTCTCGGCAATCTCATTGACCGCGTTTCAAAGGGCTATGTTGTGGATTTCATAAAGGTGCTGTTTGTGGACTTCCCGATATTCAATTTTGCGGATATTCTTGTTACCTGCGGCTCGTTTATGCTTGTGGGTTATCTGATATGGGATATTTACAGGGATTATAAAAACAAAAAGAGCAAGGAGCAGTAAAGTGGAAGATATTTGTTTCACGGCGGACGAAGCCCTCAGCGGCGTGCGTATAGACAAGGCTCTTTCTCTTGCGGCGGAGGATTTCACACGCTCCCACATTCAGTCAATACTCAGCGAAAAGGCTGTTTTCGTCAACGGCAAGCCCGTTTCAAAGAGCTATAAGCTCTCGGTCGGGGACAGGGTTCAGTTCACCCCTCCCGAGCTGAGAAATCTTGAGGTCGAGGCGGAGAATATTCCGATTGACATAGTTTATGAGGACGACGACCTGCTGATTGTAAACAAGCCGAGGGGAATGGTTGTTCACCCCGCTCCGGGCAATTACAGCGGCACTCTCGTCAACGCGCTGATGTATCATTGCGGCGACAGGCTTTCGGGCATCAACGGAGTTATCCGCCCCGGAATTGTTCACAGGATAGACAAAGATACAAGCGGACTTCTTATTGTGGCAAAGAATGATTTTGCTCACGAAAAGTTAGCCGCGCAGATTAAGGAGCACAGCTTCACGCGCCGTTATATGGCGGTTGTTCACGGGAATCTTAAAAACGACACGGGCGTTATCGACGCGCCAATCGGCAGAAATCCGAACGACAGAAAGAAAATGTGCGTAACCGATAAAAATTCGCGGAACGCTCTTTCAAAATATGAGGTAATTGAGCGTTTCGGCAATTTCACCCTCGTGAGGGTAACGCTGGAGACAGGCAGAACCCACCAGATAAGAGTTCACATGGCTTATATCGGTCATCCCGTGGCAGGCGACCCTGTCTATGGGCCGAGAAACGGCGTGAATCTTAACGGTCAGTGTCTTCACGCTCAGTTTATAGGATTCAACCATCCCAGAGATGGTAGATATATTGAGTTTTCAAGTGAATTGCCCGATTATTTTGAGGCATTTATTAAAAAGCTCAGAAATAACAATTACTAACCGGAGGTGTTTATTTTGGACGCATCAGTTAAAAAACAGTTACAGATTAAGGCGTGCAAAGTAAGAATGGGAGTCATCGAGGGCGTTTTCAACGCTAAGTCAGGTCATCCGGGCGGCTCACTTTCAATCACAGACATTCTTACCTATCTTTACTTCAACCACATGAATGTTGACCCCAAGAATCCCAAGTGGGAAGACAGAGACCGTTTCGTTCTCTCAAAGGGTCATACAGCACCCGCTCTTTATGCGGTTCTTGCTCATAAGGGATTTTTCCCTGTTGAAGAAATCAAAACCCTGCGTAAACCCGGCTCAATGCTTCAGGGACATCCCAGCATGAAGCTCACACCCGGCGTTGACATGAGCACAGGCTCACTCGGTCAGGGCATCTCAACAGCAGTCGGCATGGCTCTGGGCGCAAAGCTCGGCGGCAAGAGCTACAGAGTTTTCACAGCTCTCGGCGACGGCGAAATTCAGGAAGGTCAGGTATGGGAGGCTGCCATGTTTGCGGCGGCTAAAGGTCTTGACAATCTTGTTGCTGTTATCGACAACAACAACCTTCAGATTGACGGCTCTGTTGCAGAGGTTAACTCTCCTTATCCTATCGCTGAGAAATTCAGCGCATTCGGCTGGAACGTAATCGAAATCTGCGCTCATTCATTTGATGAGATTGACGCGGCATTCAACGCGGCAGCTGAGTTCAAGGGCAAGCCCACAGCTATTATCGCAAAGAGCGTTAAGGGCAAAGGCGTTTCATTTATGGAAAATCAGTGCTCATGGCACGGAACTGCCCCCAACGAAGAACAGTATAATCAGGCAATGGCTGAGCTTCAGGCAGCTCTTGCAGAATTGGAGGCGTAATTATGGCAGATGTAATTAAAGTTGCTACCAGAGAAGCCTACGGTAAAGCTCTTGTTGAGCTTGGCGAAAAGAACGACAAGGTTATCGTTCTCGACGCTGACCTTGCGGCGGCTACAAAAACAGGTATGTTTAAAAAGGCTTTCCCCGAAAGATTTTTTGACGCGGGTATCGCAGAGGGCAACATGATGGGCGTTGCGGCAGGCCTTGCCACAACAGGCTACACAGTTTTCGCAAGCTCCTTTGCTATGTTTGCCGCAGGCAGAGCCTTTGAGCAGATTCGCAATACAATCGGCTATCCTCATCTTAATGTTAAAATCGGCGCAACTCACGCGGGCATTTCCGTTGGTGAGGACGGCGCAAGCCATCAGTGCTGCGAAGACATCGCGCTTATGAGAACTATCCCCGGCATGGTTGTTATCAACCCTGCTGACGATATCGAAGCCCGCGCGGCTGTTCTCGCTATGGCTGAGTATGACGGACCCGCATATCTCCGCTTCGGCAGACTTGCTGTTCCGAGAGTAAACACTCTTGATTATGAATTCAAGCTCGGCAAGGGCGTTCAGCTCTGCGAGGGTAAGGATGTTACAATTATCGCCACAGGTCTTATGGTCGGCGAGGCTCTTACAGCAAAAGAGCTCCTCAAGAACGAGGGCATTGACGCAAGAGTTATCAACATCCACACAATCAAGCCCATTGATAAAGAAATCATCGCTGCGGCTGCTAAGGAAACAGGCGCAATCGTTACCGCTGAAGAGCACAACATCATCGGCGGTCTCGGCTCAGCTGTTGCTGAGGCAGTATGCGAAAGCTGCCCCGTTCCCGTTCTGAGAGTAGGCGTTGAGGATACATTCGGCGGCTCAGGCCCCGCTGTTGAGATGCTCAAGATTTACGGCCTCACCGCAGAAAAGATTGTCGCAAAGGCAAAGGAAGCAGTTGCTTTAAAATAATATTCGGAGGAATGTCAAGTGGAAAACAATAAATCCGATTTGACCAATCCTCTTTCCGTAGAAGAAGCTCGGGCAGAGGATTCGCTCGGGCTTTCTTCTGTTCTTGAAGAATTCGAAAACGGTGTGGATATTCAGCCGCTTAACGATATTGTTAAAGAGGAGATTATCCCGTTTGAGAGTAATTTTGAGCTTGAGGAACAGCTGAAAAGCCCCGAGGAGCGCGCCACAGAAAAAAAACAGCGCGTTAAGCGCGGCTTTATTAAGGCGGCAGTTGCCGTCCTGGTTGTCTGCCTTCTTGTGTTCGCGGGGTATAATGTGTTCTTAAAGGTGAACGATTTTGCCCATTATGCTGTTGCGGTGTATCAGAGAGGGGATAACGCTGAGGTTCTTCTCGACAACGACAAGGTCTTCACCATAGAAAATGTTGTTGAAGCAAAGCTGTCAAAGAGCGGCGATTATCTTGTATATTCTCAGCCGAGCACGACTAAAACGGGCAAGCTCGATTTGCGCGTGGTTGAGGTTAAAAAACGCTCATCTGTCGGCAATAAGGGTACTCTTGCCGCAAGCGGAGTTGAGGACGACTGGCTTGCGGGCAGGGACTGTGCGTATGTTTACTACAATGTTACAGAGGAAGACGGCAAGACCTGCTACGCCTATATAACCGACGGCAAAAAGACGGAGCCTGTTTCCGCCGCCGCCGAGGAGGTATTCCTGCCGCCTAACGGAGATATTGTTTATTTCACAAGAAAAACGGCGCAGGGAACTCAGCTCTTTAAAATGAGAGTAGGCGAAAAAGCGGTTGCTGTCAGCTATGTTGACGGCATAAAGGCTTTCTCTGACGAGAATACGCTTGAAATTTTTTATACCGTTGCGAATGACACCGATGAAAACACCTATTCCCTTTATAAGATAACAGGGGACGAGGAGCCGCAGACTATCGCGACTGATGTCAGTGAGGTTTACCTCGATTATTATCAGATCGGCGGCAATCTGTATTACTTCGTCAAGTCCGATTCGGGCTTTGACTGGGGAGATTTTGTTGTCGATGCCTATGCCGATGCTGACGCTTCGCTTACAAAACCTGTAAAGGACGATTATTCCTACACCGTCGGCTTCATTTTCAAGAGAAAAAAGATTGACGAAAACGCCTATGATCAGGCGATGGAAGTATATAAAGAGAAAGAAAAAAGAGATGATATCCGTCAGAGCCTCAACAATTCCGATTTAGGCGTTGCGCTTTCGTCGGAATATAAAATGAAGGTGTTTGACGGCGAAAAAAGCCGTGAGCTTTCGGGCAATGTGAAGCTTGAAAATCTGGCGGCGTTTTCAAAAAGCGGAATGCCCAAAATCATCGTCAGAAAGAGCGGCGTTACAATCAACTCCAGCGTGGATATGGACACTCTTTATGAAATCGCGGGCAGAAACGGCGTTGACAGAGCGGTTGATTACGCTATTCAGACGCTCAGAAGCAGCGGCTACGAAACGAACTTCGGCTATAAATACATTTTCTCTAACGGCAGTAATGTTTATGAGTATGATTTCAACCCGTCATACGATACGGAAAACACGGTTTTCTACTTCGGCGGCAAGAACTCAATTTTTGCGGCGGTAAGGACGGATCTGCTTCATTCGGATATTTATTACTGCAAGGCGGAAAATGATTCCATAACGACGGAAAAGCTGATTTTAAGATCGGTAACGGCAATCGAGCTTTCGGGCGATAAGCTTTATGCGTCTGTTGAGGCAGGCCATATAAAGAACGATTTATATATCTGCTTTGCGGACGGTTCATGCAAGCTCGCGTGCGAAAGCGTGGAGAAATACTTCTTAAACGGTGATTCGATTATTGCCCTTAAAGCGATTGAGGACGAAGCCTCAGTCAGAGATGTGGAGCTTGTTACCTATAAGAACGGGCAGACCACAGAGATTGACGGCGGCGTTTATAACGAAGAAATTTTGGTTAAAAACGGCAGAGTCGCTTATATTAAAAATTATAAAGAGTCCGAGTATGAGGGCGATTTATACGGCGGCGACCTGATAATCTACGATAAAAACGGCCACAGAAACATAAACACTTCCGTAAGTAAAGTGTTTGCTATTTACTGATACTAAAAATTAAAAGGTACCCATGTCAGTTAATGATATGAGTACCTTTTTTATTTTGATGTTATAAAAGCAATCAGTCAACAACAGGATACCAGCATTTCCACCTGATTGTGGTGTGGAAATTGTTGAACTCAATGCCGAGAAGACCGCAGTGGTCGAGATAAATCTCAACATCATAGCCCCATGTGCCGCTTTCCATTTTACCTGTTTTGGTGTTGATTTTTATGTTTTTGGCGTAAGCATCGGGATATTTAAGTACAATGCTGTCATCCTCATAGTGAGCGTTAAGGATTCCGAAATTCTCTTCAACATACGCGATAAAATCGCCTATGCCCTCAACAACATTAACAACATGACCGACTGTTCCCTCGTGCTCTTTTCCGTTGGGTCCGTCAACCTGCTCCTTGGGATAGAGGTTGATTACAACATAATCCCCTTCTTTGTGAGCGTCAGCTCTTTTAAGGTCTGAGGGCTTAAGATCCCAGTATCCGCCTGTCAGCGCGCCGTAAGGCTGTGCGCCGAGCTTCATTGCAAGATTTACGGGCTTTTTAAGTGCGGAGGTTGCACCGGGCAAATCACCGACAAGCTGAAACAGCATATCAGTCTGAACGCCGTCATGGTCTTCCTTAGCCATGCCCGATTTGTAGCAGTCAACAATCTGCTGCAAAGTCCATTTTGACGGATCGGGGTCAGCCTTGCTGAAATCAAACGGGATAACGCCGTTGAGAAGAAGCGGTCCGTTATATTTTTCTGCCGTTTTTTTGGCAGTGCCGTTTTTTGAATTGGACGATGACAGAACACTGCCGTCAGCATTTATATCATAAGCATTGGCGCCGTCATCATAAACATTGGCACCGTCATCATAAACGGCATCATCGGACTGAATGGCTGATGCGTCATTGTAATCTGCCGTACCGGAATACTGAACCGCTGTACTGCTTCCGCTTGACGAAGCTACAGAACCGTCTGCTGTATTTGCTGTTTCAAGATTGGTTTTACAGATTTTTTCAACATTTGAGGACAGGCTCAAACCTGTTGCCGCAACACATAAAAATGCCGTAACTGATTTGATTATCTGAGCATAAACCTCCTGTTTTGCGGGGTCAATTTCTCTCTTTGACATTCTGAAACCTCCAAACATCATTTACTGTAAAATATCATAACGGAGAAAATCAACAAAGTCAACTGATTTGTTTAGAAACTGATGTGAACTTACCTGATTACCGCACAGCCGCGGACGGGAAGCTTGATTTTACCCTGCTCTTTTTTGCCTGTGAGTATGTTCTCAAACTCTCTTCCGATATTAACCGTTCTTTCCTCGTCGGAGAAGTTCATTATGAATGTGTAATCTCCTCTTTTTCTCACGGCAACACCGTCGGGAATCGCAAAATCCGCGTCGCTCTTTATTTCCGCTTCGTCAATGAGCATTGAGCAGAAATCATCGGCAAAATCCGCGTCATTTCTGAAAGCGGCGTAATACGCCTTGCCCTCGCCGTAGTTATTCACGGTAACGCACGGCTGACCCCTGTAAAAATCGCTTTCGTATGTGCCGAGAACCTCCGCGCCCTGAGCGTGGATAATATCGCAGACGAAATTCACGTCATACTCCTTGCCGCCGAATGAAGCCTTGCCGACCGTTCCGTCGGGCAGAGAATCCGTGTCCTCGTTCCATATACCGAATACATTTTTGAGATTATTCGCAGGGAAGCCGCCGAGGAAGCAGCGGTCGTCGGTATCGACAAGCGCGCTGAGATATGTCATGACAAATCTGCCGCCGCGCTCAACGAAAGATGTGATTTTTCCCTCCGTGTCGTCCTTTAACATATACATGAACGGCGCAATAACAAGGTCATACTTTTCAAAATCGTCGTCCATTGAAATAATGTCGGCGGAAATGCCCTTTTTCCAGAACGGAGCATACCATTTAATGCACTCGTCAACATAATTCCTGTGGATATTGTTGAAGCCGCAGAAATGCTTTGTCGCCCAAATGTTTTCCCAGTCGCAGATAATCGCGACCTTGCTTTCACACTCTTTACCCGTTACGCCGCTGAGCTTTTCGAGAGCTTTGCCGAGTTCAGCAACCTCGCCGAAAACGCGGGTGTTTTCGTGTCCGCAATGGTCAACCACCGCGCCGTGGTATTTCTCATGACCGCCGCGAGCCTTGCGCCACTGAAAATACTGCACGCTGTCTGCTCCGTGGGCAACAGCCTGCACGGAGGTGAGCATGAGCGTATTCGGCGCGTGAATTTTGTTGACATCGTGCCAGTTGCAGATTGACGGCGTGCTTTCCATCATGAAGAACGGTTTGCCACCGCCCATTGAGCGGTTAATATCGTGAACAAACGCCGTCTCGACAGCAACCTTTTCGGTGTCCGCTTCGTCCCACATCGGGTAATTATCCCACGAAACAACATCAACGAGCTTCGCAAATTTCTGATAATTTATCGTCGAGTACATTCTCATGAAATTGGTGGTTACGGGAATGTCGGGGGTAATCTCTCTGAGCGGAGCGATTTCATTCTCATAAAAAGAAATGTGGCTGTCGGTAACAAATCTGTTCCAGCAGAGCTTCATTGCCGAAACATGGTTTTCGCCCCTCGACTTCGGCGAATTAACCTGACTGAAATCGTTGAGCTGATGGCTCCAGAAGCCGTTCCACCATTTATCGTTAAGCTCGTCGATTGAGCCGTGGTAGTAGTTTTTCACCCAGTCTCTGAACGCCTGCTGACACAGCTCACAGTGGCATTCGCCGCTGTATTCATTGGAAATGTGCCACATTTTAAGCGCGGGGTGGTTTTTGTAACGCTTCGCAAGGAGCGTGTTTATTTCTCTGACTTTCTGACGGTAAACGGGCGAAGTGAGACAATGATTGTGTCTTACGCCGTATTCATTTCTCACGCCGTTTTCGTCAACTCTGAGTACCTCGGGGTATTTTTGCGCGAGCCACGCAGGCCTTGCGCCCGACGGAGTAGCAAGGATAACGCCTATTCCGTTTTCGTGGAGCTTGTCCATGATTTCGTCAAGCCAGCCGAAGTTATACACGCCCTCCTCGGGCTCGAGCATCGACCACGAAAAAATGCCGACGGTTGCGCTGTTGATGTGCGCAAGCTTCATGAGGCGCATATCCTCGTCCCATATTTCCTTTGTTTTTATCCACTGGTCGGGGTTGTAGTCTCCGCCGTGGACTATTTTTTTGAAAAATTCGTCCATATTATCACTCCGCGCACTTTTCAATATAAAATTCCTGTGAATACTCTTTCTTGCTGTGGAGAATGTACGGTTCTCTCAGACACGCCATGCCGGGCATATCTCCGCCGACGCCGCACTGCGAAAAGTCAACATTGACGGTTGTGAGCTTGTCATATTCAAGCTCGTGAACATGAGTTGCCTTTTCAAGCGCATCCTGCGTGTAATTCCACAGATTGAACGAAAACGGATTTTTGCCCGTAATCTTTATTCCGTCGCCGTTGTCGTTTCTTATATAAAGATAACGCGTGTCAGTTCTGCATCCGTTCTCCTGCGGACGCATATAGCGGTGCTCAAGATCTCTTACATCTGACTTGTGAATCGCGAGCCTTGCGCCTGTTTTTCTGTCGATATAGTTTTCCTGCGGTCCTCTGCCGTACCACTCGGCGTTTTTATAATCGTCAGAAATCGCAAATGTCATGCCGAAGCGCACCATGTCAATGCTTGACGGCGTTCCGCTGTGAGAAATCTGTACCTTTCCGTCGGGGTAAAAGAGATACTCGACCTTAACGCCTTTCACGTGCTTGACGCTGTATTTAACCTTGACGCTCACCGTGCCGTCCTCATTCGATTTGACGGACTTCACCTTGCCCTTTGCCTTTGCGGTGGCGGTTTCATAGCGGTATTTCGGGTTGAATCTTATAAGCGGAGCGGCAAAATTCAGCGCGCCGATGTCGTTGTCAGTCAATGCTCTGAAATAATTGGGTCGTACGCCGCTTTCAAGCATTTCTGTTTCACCGTATTTAAGCGAAACAAGGCTTCCCTTTTTGACGGTTGCGCTGAAATCCTCACCGCTGACGGTAATTACACCGTGTTTTTTGGCAACATTCAATTTGCCGTCGGAGATTTTCTCTTTCTTTTCGGGTGCTTCCTTAATAATATACTGGTCGAAGCCTATTTCATAGCCTGCCTCAGCCCAAAGCTCGTCATTTCTGAGCCTTATCGAGAATGTAACGGTACATTCCTTGTCGGGCAGAGCGTCTTTTTTGTAGCCGATTTTAAGCTCTCTTTCGCCGAGGGGCGCAACATCAAGCCCGTCAAGAACCGCACTCTGAATTTCCACGCCGTCGGCGGATATTATGCAGTAAATTCTGTAAGCCGAAAGGGGAGTGAACAGGTTTTTATTTTTAACGGTGAAAACGCCGTTTTCCGCGTCTTTGCACTCAATTTTGACGGGAGCATAGACCTTTTTGACCTCGTAAATGCTCGGCTGAAGGGTTCTGTCCGCGCCGATAATTCCGTTGGCGTTGAAGTAAAGATTGCTGCCTGTTATCGCCGTGATGTTGATATGATTAAACTTTTTGCTTCTCGGCTCTTTCTTTTCGTAGTCCGTGCCGTAAGTCCACATCTCTTTGCCGTTTTCGTCATAAACTCTCAGCGCCTGGTCAACAAAATCCCAAATAAAGCCGCCGCACATATTGTCGTACTTCTCAAAATCGTCCATGTATTCCTGGAAATTGCCGAGGCTGTTTTCCATTGCGTGAGCGTATTCGCAGAGAATGACAGGTTTTCCCTCATAGTCGGACGCCTTTATCGGCTTGTTATCGGCGGCGAGAGCGTTTGTAACATTGTCAAAAAATCCGATTTCTGCCGCTTCGCGCCTGCCCATTTTGGTCATAAGCTCGGGCGTGGGGTACATTCGGCTGATAACATCGCTTTTTGTGAAGTCAAAATCGCCCTCATAGTGGAATTTTCTTGTGTCGTCAAGCGCGAGAGCCGCCTCTTTCATTTTAAGGAAGTTGTCGCCGTCGCCCGCTTCATTGCCTAAAGACCACATAAAAATGCAGGGGTGATTCCTGTCGCGCAGTACCATTCTTTCCATCTTGTCGCATACCGCGCCCGTCCATTTCGGGTTGCTTCCGGGCACGCCCTTGCGCCTTACGCCGTGGCTTTCCATGTCGCACTCGTCCATGACAAGCAGACCGTACTCGTTGCACCAGTCATAAAATCTCGGGTCGTCGGGGTAGTGGCTCGTTCTGACGGCATTGATGTTATGGCGTTTCATTATGAGAATATCCTGCTCGTAACGCTTATCGGGCACATTCCAGCCGAAATCGGGGTCAAAATCGTGCCTGTTGACGCCGCGTACCATAAGCGGCTGACCGTTGAGGAGGATTTTCTCTTTTTTGAACTCAACCTTTCTGAAGCCGACCTTAATCGCTTTGGCGCTGACAACCTCCTCGCCCTTTGCCGTTATGAGCAGAAGTGTGTAGAGATTCGGCTGCTCGGGCGACCAGAGACGGGGATTCTTAACCGTTTCGCTGAATGTGAACTCGGTGTCCTTGCTCCCTCTGAGCACAATTCCCTTATTGCCGATGTTTATGATGTTGTTGCCGTCGAGCAGACGGGCATAGAGGATACACGAATACATATCCTCCGAGTAATTTCTCATTTTAATGTTTACCGTGGCTTTCGCGGTCTTGAAGTCGTCGTCAAGCTCGGTGGTGAAATAAAAATCTCTTATGCAGCCCTTAGGCTCGGCAAAAAGATAAACCTCGCGGTAAATGCCCGACATATTCCACATATCCTGCCCCTCAATGTATGTGGCGTCGCTGTATCTATATACAACCGCGGTAACATTGTTGAGCCCCTCACGCAGAAAAGCGGTAACATCAAACTCGTGCGGAGTCATTGAGCCCTGCGAATAGCCGACAAACTGGCCGTTTATATAAAGTTCAAGGGCAGATTTGCACGCGCCGAAGTGAATGAAAATCTCTTTGCCGTCCCAGTTTTCGGGAACGGAGAAATTGCGCCTGTAAATGCCGACCTCCTGCAAAGCGTGGTCGATTTTCGGTATCTTTTTCTCTTTTCTGCAAATCGCGCGCGGAAATGTGCTTGCGTAATAAACGGGCACGCCGTAGCCCTTTAACTGCCATATGGACGGCACCTCAATGTCGTCCCAGTCCTTCGGGTTGAAGCTGTCCTCATAAAAGCCCGCGGGCAGTCCTTTTTTGATGCCTCTCTGCCAGTGAAATTTCCACATTCCGTTAAGGCTCATTTTGAACGGGCTGTTTTTCTTCTGAACAGCCGACTGAATATCGTCATAAGGTATGGCGATAACATGACCGTCCTCTTTGTTGATTTTGAAAATCTCTGAATTTTCCCAATTATAATTCATAGCTGTTTTCCTCTAAAAATGTTTTCACGCTCAGAAGCGAGTCCATAATTTTATATGTCATTTTCGCGTGCTCCTCGTCGGGGGTTACCATGTCGGGCACGCAGATAACGGGAATCTTTGCGTTATTCGCCGCCTCAATGCCGCTTTTTGCGTCCTCAAGCACAAGAGCGTCCTTAGGCTCAACGCCTAATTTTTCGCAGGCGGTGAGGAAAATCTCGGGCGCGGGCTTTGCCTTTTTGACCTCGTTGCCGCAGACGAAATACTCAAAATATCCGCCGAGACCTGTGAAGTCCATCATCTTCTGCACCCAGTCTTTATCAGACGATGAAGCGACAGCGCATTTGATGCCGTCCTTTTGCAGCATTGTCAGCAGCTCTCTTGCTCCCTTTTTGACGGGTACGCCGTATTTTTCGTACCTCGCGACCATGTTGTCGTGCACATCGTGCACATCAAACATTTTCTCACCGTATTTATCCTTGAGCATCTTCTTGCTCTCGGCAAGGCAAATGCCCAGAAGCGTGCAGTAAAACTCCTCTGTCATTTCAAAGCCGCGTGTTCTTCCCATTTTCTGAAATTCCTCAAATGTAACGCGCTCGCTGTCAATCAGCAAACCGTCCATATCAAAAATAACTGCTTTTATCATAGTGAATCACCTCTGAAAAATATTATAGCAATAATAAACTTCATTGTCAATTTAGGACAGAAGATTCTAACAGATAATGTACTTTATTATAAATAAAATACATAATGTTGTTGATTTTTGGTATATATTGTGGTATAATACACTTTGCGACACAACAAGTGAATTCTTATCTCTTAAGCAGGGAATACTTTGTAAAAAATGTATTCTCTCATTCATTTATGTCTGCTTATGAGATAAATCAGTTGTGTCGCAACAACAGGGGATTATACATTTTTTGTGCGTAGCTATTGCGGCTGCGCATTTTTTAGGGTAAATAAATTGAGGATATATATAAAACAGGAGGAGTAAAAATGGGAACAAAAGCGGACAAATTCAAGGAACATTTTGCAAAAGCATTAAGAGCGGCAAGAAAAGCGGCTGGACTTACGCAGAATCAGCTTGCGGATATTCTTAATGTTGAGCATTCGCTTATAGCGAAGTATGAAGCGCAGAAGGCCATGCCGGGCGCGCTGAGAATATACGAAATCTGTGAAGCACTTGAAATCCCCGTTACGGAGCTTTTCAACGTATAATCACTGAATAAAACTGCCGCTTTCCGCGGCTTTTTTTATTGTGAAACTTAATTCTTTTTTAATGTTGATTATTCAAGCACTGTGTGATATACTTTTAAGTTGAAATATTGTTTCGGAGGTATATTAAAATGAAAAATGCTAAAATCGGAACCAAATGTGTTCAGGGAGGCTATCAGGCAGGCAACGGCGAGCCCCGTCAGATACCTATAATCCAGAGCACCACCTTTAAATATGATACAGGCGCCGCAATGGGCAAGCTCTTTGACCTTGAAGCCAGCGGATATTTTTATTCACGACTTCAGAATCCCACCTGCGACACAGTTGCGGCTAAATTAGCCGAAATCGAGGGCGGCACAGCGGCGATGCTCACCTCCTCAGGTCAGGCGGCAAACTTCTTTGCGGCGTTCAACATCTGCGGCTGCGGCGACCATATCGTTGCTTCCTCAGCGATTTACGGCGGCACATTCAACCTGCTTGCCGTTACAATGAAGAGAATGGGCATCGAGGTTACTTTTGTTGCTCCCGACTGCTCTGACGACGAGCTTGAGGCGGCTTTCCGCCCCGAAACAAAGCTTGTTTTCGGCGAAACAATCGCAAACCCCGCACTTAATGTGCTTGATATTGAAAAATTCGCAAATGCGGCTCACGCTCACGGCGTTCCGCTGATTATCGACAACACCTTCCCCACACCCGTTAACTGCAATCCCATCAAGTGGGGTGCGGATATCGTTACTCACTCAACCACAAAATATCTTGACGGTCACGGCAGCGCGGTCGGCGGAGCTATCATTGACTCGGGCAACTTTGACTGGACAAAGTACGCTGACAAATATCCCGGACTCTGCACTCCCGACGAGAGCTATCACGGCGTAACATACACAGAGAGATTCGGCCTTGAGGGCGCGTTCATCACAAAGGCTACCACTCAGCTCATGAGAGACCTCGGCTCAGTTCAGTCTCCGTTCAGCGCTTATCTTCTCAACCTCGGCATTGAGAGCCTTCATGTCCGCATCAAGAAGCATTGCGACAACGGCCTTGCTGTTGCGAAATATCTTGAAAATCACGAAAAAATCGCGTGGGTCAACTATCCCGGTCTTGAATCAAGCAAGGACTACGAGCTCGCGAAGAAATATATGCCCAACGGCACTTGCGGCGTAGTCAGCTTCGGCGTTAAGGGCGGCAGAGAAGCGGCAGGCACATTCATGGAGAAGCTCAACATCGTTGCTATCGAAACTCATGTTGCCGACGCGCGTTCATGCTGCCTCCACCCCGCAACAACAACTCACCGTCAGATGTCAGACGAAGAGCTTGCGGCGGCAGGCGTATCACCCGACCTTGTAAGACTTTCATGCGGACTTGAGGACGCTGAAGACCTCATCGCCGACATCGAACAGGCTCTCAGCCAAATCTGATTATTCGGAGGTATTCTGAATGCCTATAAAAATACCAAATGATTTGCCTGCGGTGCAGATTCTTGCGGAAGAAAACATCTTCGCCATGACCGAAACGAGGGCGATAACTCAGGACATACGCCCGCTGAGAATTCTTCTTCTTAATCTGATGCCAAAAAAAATTGAAACCGAAACACAGCTTTCAAGAATTTTAGGCAACACACCGCTTCAGATAGAGCTGACGCTCATAAGGACAACCACCCATGTTTCGCAGAACACAACCGAGGAGCATCTTCTCGCTTTCTATAAAACCTTTGACGATGTCAAGGACGAGAGCTTTGACGGGCTTATCATCACAGGCGCACCCGTTGAGCTTATGGATTTTGAGGAGGTTGACTACTGGGACGAGCTTTGTGAGATAATGGACTGGAGCAAAACCCATGTTCACAGCACGCTTCATATCTGCTGGGGCGCGCAGGCGGGACTTTACCACCATTTCGGAATTAAGAAGCGCATGCTTCCTCAGAAGCTGTTTGGCGTTTTCCCTCACAAGGCGGATTACGCAAGGTCCATGCTTCTGCGCGGCTTTGACGACACTTTTTATGTTCCCCATTCGAGGTACACTTATGTTGACCGCGCCGATATTGAGAACACAAAAGGGCTGAAAATTCTCGCTTCCTCACCGAAAGCAGGCGTTCACATCGTCTCCACCGAGGGCGGCAGGCAGTTTTTCATCATGGGGCACGCTGAGTATGACGCGCTGACGCTCGATTCCGAGTACCGCCGCGACATAAACAGCGGGGTTGAAATTGAAATTCCCGAGAATTATTATCCCGACGACGACCCGGCGAAAGCTCCGCTTGTAACATGGCGAGCGCACGGAAATCTGCTCTACACCAACTGGCTGAACTATTTTGTATATCAGTCAACGCCTTATGACCTCAAAACGCTTAAAAAGATAGATTAACAAAAAAACTCCGCAAGGTTTTATGCTTTGCGGAGTTTGATTTATTTAATTTCAGTCCATGTAGGGCAGGGGCTTGCCCCTGCCATGTTTGATTTTTGCACATTCTTCCGTCTTCGTCGGTAGGGGCGATTATCAATCGCCCGCTTTTATATTCTGGGTAACGCGGTTGTAATTTTGTGATTGTGTGGACGATGCAGAAGATTTGTTTTGATTTTTTATCACGGTGTGTGTTCTGTTTGAAAATTATCGTAATTCCACGGGTCATTCGTTAATGCCCCATACAAACGCACACCAAAAATCGCGCGTATATTGCAAAAAATCCCTCCTTTTTTCAAAGGAGGGTAATTTTTATTTAATTTCAGCCCCAGTATTCATCATCGTCATAGTCTGCCTGAGGCTCTTCATCGTAGGGCTCGTCGGGTTCTGTTGTGGTTGTGGTCGTTGTGGTGGTCGTGGTTACATTATCCCAAACGATAAGCTGAACTTCTGTTCCCTTGGGGTACTGCTCGCCTGCGTCAAGGCTTGCCTGATATACAACGCCTGCCTCATAACTGCCCGTGTTGACCTTTGTGAGAATTTCAACGGTAAAGCCTGCTTCCTCGAGGAGCTTCTTCGCTTCGTCAGACTTCTTGCCGATTACGCCCGATATCGGGAAAATAATCTGTTCCTTGCCCTTGCTGACTCTGAGAACAACCACGCTCTTGTCGGGTACTTTTGTGCCAGCCTTGACATTCTGAGCAAGAACCGTGCCCTCTTTGCTGTCGTTATAAACTTCCTCTTTTTCAATGGTGAAGTGAGCGGAAACATATTCGTCCTGAATAATATCCTCATAATCGCCCCAGCTTGCGCGGTCGGTGAAGTTCGGAACCTCGTTCATTTCCTGCGCTGAGGTCTTCTGAGTGTCATCTTCGCCGTTTTTGCCCTCTGAAAGAAGCGGAATAATCAGAACTGCCGCAACCGCAAGGATAGCCGCGATGATAGCCGCGCCGATAGCGATAATGCGTCTGTTGTGCTTTTTCTGAGCCGCGGCGCGTTTTTCGGCTGAATCAGCCTTCGGCTCTTTCTGCTGAGCCTTCTGATTGCTGCGGATATCGTCAATATTCATCTGACCTGCCGCCGCAACAGCGTTCGGTGAAGCGGAAAGCTCGTCTCTGAGCTCCTCAACGCTCTTTATACGGTCGTCGGGGAGAATCTGCAAAGCATTAACAAGTCCGTTGATAACATAAGCGGGGAGCTGCTCGGCAAATCTGCCGGGAATCATAAGTCTGTCGTTGGCGATACGCTCTTTGGCGTCAATCGGGTCGGTACCGATAAGCGTGCGGTAAAGCACCGCGCCGAAAGCGTAAATATCCGTCCACGGGCCCTGTCTGCTGTTCACGCCGTACTGTTCATACGCCGCGTAGCCGTTGAAAAGCTCCGCTTTAAGGTCGGACTGCGCTGAACGGACTGCGCTTATGCTGAAGCCTGTTATGCGGATTTTGCCGTCGGGAGCAACAATAAGCGTTTCGGGAGAAATTCCTCTGTGGATAATTCCCTCGCCGTGAAGCGTGCCGAGGGTTGAAAGCACAGGCATGAGAATCGGACGCGCTTTTTCCCATGAAATATAGCCTGCCGAGTTGTTGCGCAGGAGATGCTCTCTTAAAGAAACACCGTCGATGTTTTCTGTTATTACATAGCAGGTGCCGCCGCCCTCAATTATATTGAGAACGCTGATAAGAGCCGACAGCCCGTTAAGGCGCATAAGTCTGCGCCAGAGCTCCGTAAAGCTCTGCCTGTATTCATCATAAATACGCTCCTTGCCCTCAAGCGGTGAAACCATAAGGGACTTCGGGCCGCGCTGAGCGATGCCGAGGGGGAAATATTCACGGATATTCACCGTCTCCCTTGTGGAGAGGTCAAGTCCCATATATGTTGCACCGTCGCCGTTGAATTCCAGAAGCTTACCTACAAGATAGCGGTTGCCCAGAACGGTGCGCACAGGCAGATAGTCGGAATTCTGCTGAGAATCAACATGAAAACCGCAGTAGGGGCACTGTTTTTCACTGCCAATCTCTTTCATACAGCTCATACATAAATTATCTGAATTTATCATATCGTTCTTCCTTTCACAACACATTCAGATAAAAGTGGTAAACATCTCCACAATTACACTTCATAATAACATTATATTTCATCTTTGTCAATAATCAAACAGATAAAAGGGAATCATTATTGCATTAAATTCAACATATTTTATATGTATTTTTTGCCGTAAAGCTCTTTTGCCATTGAAGTGTATTTTTTAACGAAATCCGTTTTTGCGCTGGTGTAGGCGTCTCTGTTGTGCGGGAACTTATGCCACAGACTCAGCTTCAGCTTTTCATATTCCCTCGCTGTTTCGGGGTGGTCGTTGAGATAATCCCGAAAATACAGCTCGTCATTGTCGCCCCTTGAGCGTATATGCAGATGATACACCTTTTCGGCAAAGCCGTCGGGTGTGTAGCCGTAATTCAGCGAAATCCGCTTCGGCTCTGAGAACATGATGATGAATCCTATACTTTCCGCCGCCTTTGCGATTTTTTCAATATCCTCATCATTCTCGGTTTCAAGGAGAATATCGACAATATCCTTTGCCATTATGCCGCTGACGGCTGTGCTTCCTATGTGGCTGAGCCGCACGATTTCAAAATCGGTCAACACCGCTCTGAGCCGCGTTTCCATTTCGTGAAAATCCAGCTTCCATTTTTCATTATGCTCAACAAGGAAAATCGGGAACAGCTCCCAAAGCTACTCCAAGGTCATTTCATTCAGCGGTTTACTCATAAAATCTCTCTTTCATTTATATAGTATAAAATAGTAAAAAAATATATAGTAAAAGAGGCTGTCATCATTCTGACAGCCTCCGTTGTTTATCGTTTATCGTTTAAGAAGTACATCCTTTTCGTATTCCTTAATTTCGTCGTACCATTTTTCGTCAGCGATGATTCCCTGGCGGCGGCAGAACTCAGCCCACACATCAGCGGCAGGATAGAACTTGTATTCCTCGCTGAGAGCAAGTACCTTTGTGTAGTCAGCCTCGTCCTGAGCCTTTTTCAGCTCGTCATACGGAATAAGCATTGCGCTCAGGAGTGCTTTTCTGAGATTCCTCGAGCCGATTATCCATGCGGCGATTCTGTTGATTGAAGCGTCGAAATAGTCAAGGGCGATGAAAACTCTGTCAAGCGCGTCGCAGCGGACGATTTCCTTTGCGATTTCCTTTGTCTCGTCGTCAAAGATTACAACATGGTCGCTGTCCCAGCGTACCGCGCGGGTAACATGGAGGGCGATTTTTTCATTGAAAAGAAGAAGCGAAGGGATTTTATCCGACACAACCTCGGTGGGGTGGTAATGACCGTTGTCCATGAGGGGAGTGATGCCCTTGTAATCGGAATATGAAAGGCAGAACTCAGCAGAGCCGACTGTGTATGACTCAAGACCGATGCCGAAAACCTTTGACTCAAGGGTAACATAAACCTTGCTCTTGTCGTAAGGCTCAGCGAGAATTTCGTCAAGAGATTTCTTGAATCTCGCTCTCGGAGCATAGCGGTCGGCGGGAATATCCTTGTAACCGTCGGGAATCCAGAAATTGATAACACTGGGGATACCTGTTTCCTCGGCGAAGTACTGCGCAATTTTTATGCACGCCTTGCCGTGGCGAACCCAGAATGAGCGGACTTCCTCATCGGGGGAGGAGAGGGTGAGATTGTCCTTAACCATGGCGTGAGAGAAGAATGTGGGATTGAAGTCAATGCCCATATTTCTTTCTTTTGCATATTTTACCCATTTTTCAAAATGCTTAGGCT
>JAZUFU010000127.1:0-14610 GCA_045640865.1 Acutalibacteraceae bacterium
TCAAGTCGGTAATCCATCAGAACATCATCATCTACAACGAGCTTGACAGAATCGACTTCGACACCCATATCAGCTGGCACGAGGACCAGAAGCTTCTCAAGGTATTCTTTGATGTTGATTTACAGACAAAGACCTACACAAGAGATATCGCCTACGCCACAATGGAGTGCTGCTCTTACAGATACAACCCCTATGACAAGGCAAAGTTTGAGGTTAACGCCCATAACTGGATTGATATGTCCGACGAGGATTACGGCGTATCGCTTCTCAACGACTGCAAGTACGGTCATGAGGTCAACGAGCATAAGATGATTCTTACTCTCCTCAAGTCTCCCATCAAGCCCGACCCCACATCAGACAGAGGCGACCACTACTTCACCTATTCAATCTATCCTCATAAGGACAGCTGGAAGCGCGCTGACACGCTCACAAGGGGACTTGAAATCAATCATCCGCTTGTATGCGCCGAAATCGCTGACGACGCCAAGGGCGAGGCGGCAGGCTCATTCATAAGCCTTGACTGCGATAACATCACCCTTGAAGCTGTCAAGAAGTGCGAGGAGGAGGACGCTTACATCGTCCGTATGGTTGAAAAGACAGGCAGAACGACGAAAGCAACTCTTACTCTGTTCAAGGAAATCACCTACGCGGCTGAGTGCGACCTCATTGAGCGCAACGATGAAGCGATTGATTTCTGCGGTAATAAGATTGAGTTCACAGCGAAGCCCTTTGAAATCCGCAACTTCAAAATTAAATTTTAAGATTAAGTGATACCTGCGGGGTACGGCAAAAGCCGTACCCCGTTTTTTATATTCGGGGCAACATGGTTGAAGATTTATAATTTTGCGAACGATGCGGAAAATTTGCAATAAATTTTTATCACGGTATGCGTTTTATCAAAAAATCACCGTAAATTTCAGACAGAACACATACCGTGAGAAAAAATATTACAAAACCTCCGCATCGACCTCATAATTATAAAATTTTATCCGCGTTACCCCGAATATAAAAAAACGGGAGCGCAAACTGCACTCCCGTAAAACTGTGTTCAATTATTTAATAAGGCTTTCGCCTGTCATTTCTGCGGGCTGGGGAAGTCCCATAATCGTGAGCATTGTGGGAGCAATATCCGCAAGTCTGCCTGTCTCTTTGAGCTCGCAGTCATAGCCGACTACGCAGAAAGGAACGGGATTTGTTGAATGAGGTGTGAACGGCTTGCCGTCGTCGCCAATCATTCTGTCGGCGTTGCCGTGGTCAGCTGTGATGCAGACCGCGCCGCCCATTGAAAGAGCCGCTTCAACAACCTTGCCAACGCACTCGTCAACAGCCTCAACAGCCTTTACAGCCGCCTCAAACACGCCTGTATGGCCAACCATGTCGCAGTTCGCGAAGTTGAGGATAACCATGTCGTACTTGCCCGACTTAATCTTCTCAACAACCGCGTCGCATACGGGGTATGCGCTCATTTCGGGCTGTAAATCGAATGTGGGAACGTCGGGAGACTGGATAAGAATTCTGTCCTCGCCCTCGAATGTCTTTTCCTCGCCGCCGTTGAAGAAGAATGTAACGTGAGCATACTTCTGAGTTTCGGCGATACGAAGCTGAGTCATGTTTTTGCTTGCGATATACTCGCCCATAGTCATTTTAAGCTCCTCGGGCGGGAAAGCAACCGATACATTGGGCATTGTCTCGTCATACTGAGTCATGCACACATAGTTGAGCGGGAAAAATCCGTTCTTTCTCTCAAAGCCGTCAAAGCTCTCGTCAACGAAAGTTCTTGTAATCTGACGCGCTCTGTCGGGGCGGAAGTTGAAGAATACAACGCTGTCATTCGCCTTGATTGTGCCGTTCTTATCGACAACCGTGGGAATGATGAACTCGTCCGTAACGTCCTTTTCGTATGAAAGAGCCATAGATTCAACAGCGTTTTCGTTCTGGATGCCCTCGCCATAGACCATTGCAGAGTAAGCCTTTTCAACTCTGTCCCACGCAAAGTCTCTGTCCATGGCGTAGTATCTGCCCGAAATTGTGGCGATTTTGCCAACGCCGAGCTCAGCCATTTTGTCTTCAAGGTCTTTTACAAAGCCCTTGCCCGAGGTAACGGAAACGTCTCTGCCGTCCATGATGCAGTGAACAAAAACCTTTGTAAGTCCCTCTTTTTTCGCCATTTCAAGCAGACCGAAAAGGTGCTCAATGTGGCTGTGAACGCCGCCGTCTGAAAGCAGACCGATAAGATGAAGAGCGGAGTCGTTCTTTTTGCAGTTCTCAACAGAAGCCTTGAGAGCCTCAATGTTGAAGAAGTCGCCGTCCTGAATTGACTTTGAAATCTTGACGAGCATCTGATAAACAACTCTGCCCGCGCCGATATTTGTATGACCTACCTCGCTGTTGCCCATCTGACCGTCGGGAAGACCGACATCAAGACCTGATGCGCCGATAGTGGTGTAGGGATTCTCAGCGAAGATTTTGGAAAGGTTGGGAGTATTCGCGGCTTCAATCGCGTTACCGTTTGCGCCGGGGTTGATGCCGAAGCCGTCCATAATGCATAAAACTACAGGTTTTTTCATTTTTATCACCTAACTCAGTTACAGACTCGTCAATTGACGAGCCTGTAAAATTTATTATAAGGAATTATTTGCTTGCCGCTTTAACGATAGCCGCGAAATCGGGAGCTTTGAGTGATGCGCCGCCGATAAGACCGCCGTCAACATTAACCTTGGCAACAAGACCGTCGCAGTTCTTGGCGTTCATTGAGCCGCCGTACTGAACTGTTACGCCCTCAGCAGCCTCTGCGCCGTATGCTTCCGCAACAGCCGCGCGGACAAATCCGTTGCCCTCGTCAGCCTGGTCGTCAGTTGCGGTAACGCCTGTGCCGATTGCCCATACGGGTTCGTAAGCGATTGTTACGTTCTTGAGCTGTTCAGCTGTAACGTTTGTAAGAGCCATCTTGGTCTGGAACTTAAGGAGAGTTTCTGTGTAGCCGAGCTCTCTCTGCTCAAGTGTTTCACCAACGCAAACGATGGGCTTGAGGCCTTTTTCAAGAGCCTTGAGTGTGCGGAGGTTAACAGTCTGGTCTGTCTCGCCGAAGTAAGTTCTTCTTTCGGAATGACCGATTACAACGTACTCAACGCCGAGTTCAAGGAGCATATCAGCTGAAACTTCGCCTGTGTAAGCGCCGCTGTCTTTAAAATGAACGTTTTCAGCGCCGATTTTGATATTTGAGCCCTTAGCTGCCTCAACAGCCGCGGGAATGTCAACAAAAGGAACGCAGAGAACAACCTCACAGTCAGCGTCCGCAACGAGGGGCTTCATTTCGTTAATGAGAGCTGTTGTTTCAGCAGGAGTTTTGTTCATCTTCCAGTTGCCTGCGATGATTGCTTTACGAAGCTGTTTATTCATATTTACAAGTCCTTTCATTCTAAGGCAATACCACACAATTCAAGATGTACATCTTGCTTGAATATTGTTCCGTCATATTTGCCCCAAAATTCCTTGAAATACACAAAGTATGACTGCGAAATTTTGGAACAATCTGACGAAAAATCTTACTGCGCAATCCGCACATCTGAACTGTGCGGTATTACCTTTACATTTGATTAAATTCTGCGTTAATCTTATTTCTCGTTAAGTGCCGCGATGCCGGGAAGCTCTTTGCCCTCAAGGAATTCAAGAGATGCGCCGCCGCCTGTTGAGATGTGAGACATCTTGTCAGCGAAGCCGAGCTTCTGAACAGCTGCTGCTGAGTCGCCGCCGCCGATGATTGAGCTTGCGCCTGATTCCGCAACTGCTGTCGCAACTGCGATTGTGCCTGCCGCGAAGTTATCCCACTCGGAAACGCCCATAGGTCCGTTCCAGATAACTGTGCCGCTGCCCTTGATTGCGTCTGCAAAAATCTTCTGTGTTTCAGGTCCGATGTCAAGGCCCATCCAGCCAGCGGGGATGTTGTCGCTGCTGATAACCATGGCCTCAGTGTCGGGCTTGTACTCTTTACCTACTTTATTGTCAACGGGGATAAGGAACTTAACGCCCTTAGCCTTGGCTGTTTCCATCATAGCCTTAGCGTCTTCGATTCTGTCAGCCTCAAGAAGAGATGTACCGATTTCATAACCGAGAGCCTTCATGAATGTGTAAGCCATGCCGCCGCCGATGATGATTGTGTCGCATTTCTCGAGGAGGTTTGTGATAACGCCGATTTTATCGGATACCTTTGCGCCGCCGAGGATAGCAACGAGAGGTCTCTTGGGAGCCGCGAGAGCTGTGCCCATGAATTCGATTTCTTTCTGAATGAGGTAGCCGCAGGCTGCGGGGAGATAGTCAGCAACGCCTGTTGTTGAGCTGTGAGCTCTGTGAGCTGAGCCGAACGCATCATTAACATAGAGGTCAGCGAGAGAAGCGAGCTTCTTTGAGAATTCAGGATCGTTCTTTGTTTCTTCTTTATGGAAACGAACGTTTTCAATAAGCATTACGTCGCCGTCTTTGAGCTCGGCTGCGAGTGCCTGTGCGCTTTCGCCTACAACGTCCTTTGCCATTTTAACTTCTTTGCCGAGGAGCTCGGAAAGGCGTGCTGCAACGGGAGCAAGAGATGCATCGGGATCAAATGCCTCTTTGGGTCTGCCGAGGTGAGAACAGAGGATAACTTTTGCTCCGTTATCTATAAGATACTGAATTGTGGGGAGAGAAGCAACAATTCTTTTGTCGCTGGTAATCTTGCCGTCTGCAAGAGGTACATTGAAGTCGCAGCGGACGAGAACTTTTTTGCCTGCTACGTCAAAATCTTCAACGGTCTTTTTGTTAAGTGCGTTCATTTTGAATCTTCCTTTCATATTACTTAGTTTAATTATTAACAAACTATAAGCAATTTATTTTATAACAAATAGAAATATTTTTCAAGACTATTTTAATCAAAAATTGGAATTTATCATTATTACCATAAAACGGCTCTGACACATCGCTTTTTTTATTGCACTTCACGAAATATAAATTTTGATTTTCTGACAATTTTCTGTTTTCATCGGTAGGGGCGATTATCAATCGCCCGCGTTTCTCGGGGTTAAACCCCGAGAAAAATACGGCTCCCTTTTGTAAAGGGAGCTGTCGAGCGTACGCGAGACTGAGGGATTGTTTGCTTAAATTTTGCACATTTTTACGCCTTCGTCGGTAGGGGCGATTATCAGCGCCCGTTTTTATATTCGGGGTATCACGGTTAAAATTCTATAATTGGGTGGGCGATGCGGAAAATTTGCAATAATCTTTTTCACGGTATATATTCTATCTGAGATTTGTTGTAAATCCACTACAATCGCACGGCTCGAATTATGCTTGTAGAGGACGCTCTCCCGAGCGTCCCGAAAAAACGCCCCGCAAAAGCGGAGCGCATAATTTAATTTCAGAAAACAAACAACCTTCCCGTTACAAGGCGTATGAGAAAATATTCCAGAAACGCATCGTCGGGTGAAGTCTTTCTGAACCAGTAATTGTAGTCAAGACCGGGTTCATTCACAACAGGCTCTGTTGATGTGCCGAGACCTGCGTCATAGAGCGTATCGAGAACTGTCTGAGCGATTGCGAGGTTGCCCTTTGCCGAGGGGTGAATCGTGTCGGCTGTAACATAATTCTTATGGCATTTAAAGGCAGAATAAACATCTGCGATAAGGTATTTTCTGTCGGGATTCTGCTCTTTATAGCTTTTAACCACGCCGTTCGCCCTGTTGATGACATTTTTATAAACTATGCCGAGAATACCGTACCATGACTTATAAAAAGTCTGAGCGACGATAGTAACATCGGGATTAAGCTCATAAATTGTGTCCATAATCTTGTAATAGTTTGCGTTGGCGCGCGCTTCAATTTCGTCAAGTGCGGAATCGTCTCCGAGGAAAAGAAGCCTTGCGCTCACCTTTAAAATTCTTTCCTCGTCTAAACCGGTATTTTCATCAAGGAAATAATCGTTTGCGCCGATTGAAATGCTTATAATATCAGCGTCTTCTATAAGCTCACGGATATAGTCTTTTTCTGTAACCTTTTCGAGCAGTGAAGCTGTTGTTTCGCCGTCGCCGTAGGCTTCATTGTTATAGTTGTATCCGTTTGTGTCCGCAACGATTTTGCCGTAAACCGCGTTTTCAGAGTTCATGATACCGTAGCCGTAGGCAATTGAATCGCCGAGAACAAGATAATTCAGCTTTTTGCCGTCATCTTCCGCAAAAGCGGGGAGGCAAAGGGAAGCGCATAAAACAAGTGCAAGGAGAAGAGCTGTGATTTTTTTGAAAATTCTCATACAGAATAGCCCCTTTCGTTGATTCTATGAAAGATTATTCAACTCCGAAATATTTAACGGCGTTGTTGTAGGCAACATCCTGCATGATTGAGCCTAAAAGCTCCATGTCGTTGTCGGGATAAAGTCCGTTTTCAACCATGTCGCCGACCATGCCGCAGAGAATACGGCGGAAATACTCGTGGCGCGGATATGAAAGGAAGCTTCTCGAGTCGGTAATCATGCCGACGAATTTGCCTAAAATGCCGAGATTTCCGAGAGCCTTGAGCTGCTCACGCATTCCGTCAAGGTTGTCGTTGAACCACCACGCAGAGCCGAACTGAATCTTTGAAGCGGCTTCGTCAGACTGGAAGTTGCCGAGCATTGAGCCGAGAACATAGTTGTCTTTCGGGTTGAGCGTGAAAAGAACTGTCTTCGGGAGAGCGCCCTCAGCGTCGAGAGAGTCGAGCATTCTCGAAAGCCCCCATGCGATTTCACGGTCGTCGATTGAGTCAAAGCCCGTGTCGGGACCAATGGAGTTGAACATACGCGCGTTGTTGTTTCTCATGGCGCCGATGTGGATTTCACAGCCCCAGCCGAGGCGCGCGTATTCCTTTGCGAAGAAGCGGAAAAGCTCTGTGCGGTACTTGTCGCACTCAACTGTCGTGAGAGCTTCGCCGTTTGCGCCCTTTGCAAAAATCGCTTCAAGCTCATCGTCAGTCGCTCTGTTGTAGGGAACATAGGTGAAAGCGTGGTCGCTCGCGCGGCAGCCCATTTCCTTGAAAAACTCAATTCTCGTTTTGAGAACTTCAACCATTTTCTTGTAGCTGTCAATCTTTTCGCCGCTGACATCTTCGAGCGCTTTGAGCCACGGAATAAATGTCGCCTGCTCAATGTTGAGAGCCTTGTCGGGGCGGAAAGCGGGCAGAACCCTGCACTTGAAGGTTTCGTCCTCAGCGAGGAGCTTGTGGTATTCGAGCGTGTCCGCCGCGTCGTCAGTGGTGCAGACATATTTAACATTTGAATTTACGATTAAATCACGGGGCTTAAAGCCGCCGGCGGCAATTTTCGCGTTGGCTTTCTCCCAGATTTTGTCAGCCGTCTTTTCGCTCAGCGGCTCATAAATGCCGAAATATCTCTGTAATTCAAGGTGAGTCCAGTGATAGAGCGGGTTGCCTATGCAGTAGGGCATGACCTTTGCCCACGCCTTGAATTTTTCATAATCCGAAGCGTCGCCCGTGATGTATTTTTCGCTGATGCCGAAGCCTCTCATCGCGCGCCATTTATAGTGATCGCCCGCAAGCCAGAGATAGGTAATGTTTTTCGGCTGTTCGTTTTCATAAATCTCTTTGGGAGAGAGATGACAGTGCCAGTCGAAAATCGGCATCTTGTCGGCATAATCGTGAAAAAGAGTTTTCGCCGTGTCATTGTTCAGCAGAAAATTCTTGCCCATAAACTTTTTCATAATAATATATCCTCCTTAAAGCAGCCAGCCGTTCGGTCTGCTGCCTGTCTGACGAACTGTGGTTTTCTTTTCTTCGGGTTCTGCTTCGGGAGCGGTCTGTTCAGTTTCTTCCGCTTTTTCTTCCTTAACTCCCGTGATTTCACGCAGAAGTTCCAGTGCCGCCTTTGCCCCGTCGGGATTCATTGAGTAATATGTGGCAGTGCCCTTTTTCTGACTTTTTATGATGCCCGAGGCGCACATGACCTTGAGATGATGCGAGAGGGTTGACTGACCAAGCTTTATTTTTTCAAGCAGCTCGCTGCCGCACTTCTCACCGTCGAGCAGAAGCTCAAGAATTTTAAGCCTGTTTTCGTCCGCAAAAGCCTTGAAAATGTTTGCGCTGTCCGTGTAATTAACCGCCATAAAATCACCGCCTGTTAATATTTGGGTATGGTAAAATTATAAGCTCTGCGCGCGTCTATGTCAAGCACGGAATTTTATTTCAGTAAATGACAATTCTGCTGTTTTGAAAATAATCTTCCGTCCTCATTCGTTGGGGCGAATCGCCCGTTTTTATATTCGGGGCAACTCGGCAATAATTTTTAATCTGTGTGGACGATGCGGAAAATTTGCAATAAATTTTTATCACGGTATGTGTTCTATTTAAATTTGCCGCAAATCTGCGGACGCCACCCCCTACAACCGCACGGCTTAATTTGAGCTTGTAGGGGACGACGTCCTCGTCGGTAGGGGCGATTATCAATCGCCCGTTTCTCGGGATTCAACCCCGAGAAAAACAATCCTCCCGACACGCTTCGCGTGCCACTCTCCTTTACACAAGGAGGGCTTTTCCGTCGGAGCAACACGGTTAAAAAAATTGTAATCAGGTGAACGATGCGGAGATTTCGCAATAGTTTTATCACGGTATCCGTTTATCTAAGCTCGCGTTATCTCTCCCTCAGTCTTTTGCTTTGCAAAATCCAGCTACCTCATCAGAGGGAGCCTGACTCGCCTCACCTTGTCAGGGGAGGTGGCGTGCGAAGCACGACGGAGGGGTAGTCCTTGAAGTGAGAAGTAATAGCGAAAAGTGGAAAGTCGCCCGAAAAAAATCCCGAGACCTTTTACAGTCTCAGGATTTGTGTTTTTATTCTGTTTATTCAGCCTCTGTTGCGGCATCAACTTCGTCTGTCTTTGCCTCTGCCGTTGCGGAACGTCTCGCGTTAAGCTCGGAGTACATTCTGTCGCGTGTGTTCTTGTCAATCTTGTATGCTGACATGGGAAGTATGCTCAGAATGGCAAGCGCCGCGGGGATAAGAGTTGCCATTGCGAATATCCACTTCTGCGCTCTGGCAGGCTGATCTCTCAGCTCTGTGTATGCAAGCTGGTCGTAGCCGATCCACTCCTTGAGCTTGGGATTGATGATAAGATTCAATCTCTGAGGAATCTTGCAGAGAATTGTGCTCGCAACTGAAAGTGTTGCTTCGTTTCTGCTACCTGTCTTCCACTCAATGTAGTCGTTGCACTCGTTGAGGATTTCGTCGTTGGAAATGCTGCTTACGCCCGAGAACGCCGCGTAGATGCACTCCCAGACTGCTGTTATCGGGAACATCGGGATTCTGTTCTGGAAGAATCTGTTGCCCTTCTTGTCCTTAATAAGAACACCGTAAAGGAATACGGGAATGTAGCACGCTTTCGGTACTGTGCGGCTGACCATGTAAAGAGCCTTTGTGGAGTATTTTGCTGAAAGTGAGTTGTACTTTGCGTAGCCCATGGGCTGGAAGGCAAGTGAGGGGATACCTGCGAAGGTCTCGAATGTTGTCATGAAGAGAACCCAGCGGTAATAGTTGTTGGTGGAAACGCCTGTGCCGAATGAGCCAAGCGCGTTGGAAATCATGTACATGAGAAGCGGCTTGTTTGTGAAAACAACCTTTAAGCTTTCCATAATCTTCGGCTTTTCAACGCTCTGATGTACTCTTTCCTTTGCAAGCGTGGAGTACCACATAACAACAATGCCTGTTACAATACCCGTGAACGGACCGAGAATTACGAGCGACCATTTAATCATGTCCGCGCTCGTTCTCTTTGCTGTTGCCTTGATAAGTCCGTTGGTGATGAAGTCGAGCAGGAACTCGATAATCGTGTTGGGAAGACCTGCATACCACAGATTGCAGTATTTCGCAACAGCTAAAAGTCTTCGTCTGTCGGACGGGTAGGGCGTTATCGTTGAAAGATAGCCCGAGGTCGCAACTGTCTTGAAGTTGTTGACTGTCTCAATGAGAAGCTCAAGAACTATGTAGGCAACGAATTTGGGAATGTAATTGAAGTCGTTTATATGATTCTGAGAGAAAAGAACGGGAAGAAGCCAGTAAACGGCTACTAAAATGGCAAACGGAATGCCTACCATGAAGAAATAGGGAACAAACTTGCCCCAGCGGGTACGCGTTTTCTCAACGATGCCTGCGATGATAAGGTCGTCGAAAATGTCCCATATACCTGCAAAGAGGTTGTAAAGGGACTGCTTGCCTAAGTCAATTTTAAGAATACTGTCAACGAACAGCTCTTTCTGACCGTCAATGTTGAAGCCTGCGCTGCCGTCAAAGAACATGTATCCTATGGTTTCTTTTCTTGAAATAACGCGGCGGTCAACTCTTGTCATGTTTCGCAGAGCACGGGTAACTTCTTCGTCAGTGCCGTTCTGAGCGACTTCATACGCTTTCTTTGCGCTTGTTTCAGCCATTGTCCGTTTCCTCCTCTCCGTTTAAATCATGCTCTTCCTCAAGTTTTGCCAGAGCAACGAGCATTTTACGCTGAATGTCTGCTTTTGACATACCCTCTTCGACATAGCGGAAATATTCCTCACTCGGAAGACCGCCGATAAGGCACTGGGTATATTTAACATCAATTCCTTTTTTGTTTAAGATGATGTTGTAGATAAGCTGGGCTATGTAAAGCGCGAGCAGGAGGAAAATTCCTATGCCGGGAGCCGCTTTAACTTCGCCTGCGTTTTCTTCGAGTGCACCTGTCTGAGAATCCGCTGTCGCTTTTTCTATGAGCGGAGTGATTGCGGAAATATCGGTAAGAGCGCAGATGTTGTTGTTAAGGTCATCGAATTTGCTCTGGATAACCTCGGCGGTTTCCTCTGCAATTTCCTGCACGGTCTTTTTGCCCGAGCCGTCGTCGTCCATGAGGTCAACTACAGGCTCGCCCTTTTTAAGAGTGTCAAGGCATTCCTGAGCGGCGGTGATGCTTTCACCGAGGCTTGCAAAGCTGTTTTCTGAATATTTGCCGTCATTTTCGATTTTCTTCGCTTCGTCAATGGTGTTCTGAAGATAAACCTTGGCTTTCTCTGTTTCTTCACAGATGTTTTTGTAGCAATCTTCGGGATATGAGCCGTCCTCGCTGTCCTGCAAAGCTGTTGCGGCAACATAAATAAGTTCCTGTAATGTGCTGTATTTATTGGAGGCGGAGTTTATTTCAGCGGCGGCGGTTCTGAGTGAGTTTATGTCAGCTTCGCCGTCGGTGAGTGCCGCTTTGCCGTTTTCAACAGCTTCTTTAAGAAGCTTGATTTCATCGCCCGAAAGGCCTGATTTGTCGGCTGAAAGCAGAGCTTTTTCGCCGTTTTCAATTGCTTTTTCAAGCGGAGCTTTGTCGAGTGTGTCGTCATTATAAAGGTCGCGGAGCTTCTGAACTGCTGAGTCAACCGCTTCCTGGCTGTTTCCGTTTGCCGCCATTGTCGCCTCGTTGAGGACTAAATCGGCGTAGCTGTTTACGGGCTTTGCCGAGAAAATGCAGAGATTTATGATTGAAGCAAGCACAAGGAAAGTTGAAATGCCCGAAAGAACGATGTTTCTCTTAAGTCCTTTTTTAGTGCCTGACGCAATCTGCATAATCGTGAAAACAATGCAGCATACCGCGGGAATCGCAACAAGCACAGCCGCGATAACAACGGGTGAAATGTTGCTCAGAACTCCTCCGATGTCAAGGGAGGAAAACGCGTTGTAAATATCAATTGCGTTGAAGTTTTTCGCTTTTCCCGATACCGCAATTTTGAATAACGGCAGGAACAGCGCGGCAATCGGAATGAGGAAAAGAACCATTCTGATGATTCCCTCTTTACTGCCGATAGTCGCCGTCTTCGCTCTGTCAACCTTTGGCTGGAATTTTGCGTGCTCTATTTCGGATTTTTCGGATTCATCCAGAAGAGCCTGGTTTGAATTGTAAAATACAAGGTTTACGCCGCATCCCGGGCATTCGGGACGCCAGTCGTACAAATGCAGCTTTCTGCCGCAGTGCGGACAATTTGCCATTTCATCACATCCTTATTTTCTCATTTCGGCAAGGTCGCGGTAGGTTATCAGCTTAATGCCGTTAGCCTCAATGTGCTGTCTTGTTGCGGGGTCGCTGAGGATTTTATACTCCCACAGTCTGTTTCTCCATGAGCCTGTGATGCTCTTGATTTCATCACACTCAGCGGCGGGGTGCATGTAGGTCTCGGTTACTCCGTCGGGGAAAGATTTGTAAAGCTCGTAGATGTACTCCTTGAAGTCGTCATAGTCTTTGAAGTCCTTGCCGTCCCACTCGTTGGGGATAAGGTAATCGGGAAGAGCGACGCCCTTCATGTCAGCGTAGCCGATAACCTGTGAGTAAGCGGCGTTGAGAGCCTCAAAGTCAATCTTGATTTCAAGTGTTGAGTTTGACGCCATCTCGGGGGGCAGGTATCTCGGAAGTCTGAACGGAAGACCGTACTCTGAGCAGATGTCAAGAGTTTTGAGAAGAAGCTCAAATCTGCCTGTCTCGATTCCGTAAAGCGAGCCCATGTGATTGTCAAGGTGAGACGGTGTAAGTCCCAGCTTTTTGGAAAGCTCAACCTGCGCGCGGATTTCGCCCGCGATTTCGTCAAGGTCTGCGTGCTTTTCAACGTCAACGCTTTCGTGCCACATGAAGCCCTCTTCATCGCGAAGAGAATTCGTTTTCTCCGTGTTTACGGGAGCCCAGCGGAAATCGCCCCATTCGCTTGTGAATGTAAGGTGCGTACCGATAGCGAACTGCGGATTCTTTTTCGCAAAAGAGCAGGCTGATTTTGCCCACTGGCAGGGCATCATGATTGTTGATGATGTCAGCGCGCTTTTTTCGTTCTGAAAGAGGTCTGTAACCGCTTTCACCGACGCGTTGCACATGCCGAAATCATCGGCATTGATTATTAAATATCTGTCTGACATAGTAACCTCCTGAAAAATAAATTTACTTTTCATTTACAAATATATCATAGTAACGCGCGGATTTCAACATTTCATTCACAAAACACATAAAAAAAGGAATAAAAAAATAATTTTTATTGAAATTTTCTCCGCTTTAAGATAAAATCTAATCGAATAAATAAAAATCGGAGAGAATTATGGAAGCGAGAATCAGAAAATATAAAGAGGACGACAAAGAGCGGCTCAGATTTATCTGCAAAGAAACAGCAGGGGAGTATTTCAGAAAAAGCTCCCGCATGCTCGACGCCGTTCCGATAATTTACAGCGATTATTTCACCGAAAACGAGCCCGAAAATATCTTCGTTATCGCCGACGAAAACGACACGGCAGCAGGCTACATAATCTGCTCGTCCGATGTCAGAAATTTCAGAAAAAAGATGCTCAGAGTTTACATTCCCCGCGCGGTGAAAGCGAGTGTCAGAATGCTTCCTGCCTGCGTCGGTTATTTCGGCGCGCACATCGTATCGGGAAAGTCAAACGGCGTTCATCTTCACATAGACATTTTGCCCGGGTTTCAGCACAAGGGATACGGCACGAAGCTCATTGACGCGCTCAGAGCGCATCTTCACTCCCTCGGCGTTCCGATTTTATGCGTAAACACAATCGACAGGGGAGAGCCTGCGTATAAATTCTACAAAAAATACGGATTTTCAGAAAATAAACACTATGTCGGCGATATTTATTCGCTGTCAATCCCGACAGAAACGGAGGATTCAGAATGATTAGAATAATTCCTCAGCCCGAAACGGTTATCGAAAAAAAGGGCGTGTGCCAAAGCGAAGACAACATCAGCTTTGTTGCCGACTCTCATATTGTCAGCGAGGGGTATAAAGCTGTGATTTCACCCGACGGCGTGAAGATTTACGCCTCCGATGAAAGAGGATTTTTCTACGGAAAAATGACGCTCGAGCAGTTGAAAATTCAGTCGGGCGGCACTCTTCCGTGCGCCGAAATTTCCGACCGTCCCGAGTACGCTTACAGAGGCTTTATGCTCGACAGCGCAAGGCACATGATTTCCGTCAGCGAAATCAAAAAAATGATTGACGCGGCGGCAATGCTCAAGCTCAATAAATTTCACTGGCATCTGTCCGACGACCAGGGCTTCAGAATTGAGCTTGACTCTTTCCCCGAGCTTACCGAAAAAGGAAGCGTCAGAAAGGGCGACAACTTCGGCTCAATGTGCAGAAGCGACAAAGAATATTCGGGCTATTACACCAAGGCGGAAATCAGAGAAATTATCGCTTACTGCCGCGAAAAATTCATTGATGTTATCCCCGAGATTGATATGCCCGGGCACACCTCCGCAATACTCCATGTTTACCCGAATCTGAGCTGCCGCAAAGAGCCTGTTGAGGTCAAAAACCGACAGGGAATTTACAAGGATAATCTGTGCATGGACAACCCCGAAACGCTCGGATTTATCAAAACGCTTCTTGATGAACTGTGCGAGCTTTTCGACAGCGAATATTTCCACATCGGCGGCGACGAAGCTCCCGATGAATACAGAAAGACCTGCCCCGACTGCCAGAAGATGATTAAGGAAAACAACCTTGAAAGTACCGCCGCGCTTCAATGTTTCTTTGCCGAACAGGTTAAAAATTACCTTGAAACCAAAGGCAGAAAGGCGATTGTCTGGAACGATATTTTAAAGGGCGGAA
>JAZUFU010000128.1:0-11532 GCA_045640865.1 Acutalibacteraceae bacterium
TCTTTCCGGCATCGCGCTTGTTTCCCACGTTGTCGGTGTCAGACTGCCGACGCTTGCGGTTATTCTGCTGTGTGCGGCGGCCGTCATCGGGTTTTTGTGGTATAAGACAGGGAAATTCAACACCGTTGCCGTGCTCATCGGCGCAGTCGGATATCTGATGATTTATGCCTCAATGATAACGCTGTCGATAAGAAGCGGAGCCATACTGCCTGTCGTTCTCTATGCGCTTGCGATCTGCCTTTTTGTTTTTCTCTGCCTTGTCGGCATCCTGTCAAATCTCAAAAACGCAAAGGTGCATTGGGTGATTGAAATTTCCAATGTGATTTGTCAGTTTTCAGTTGCTCTCGCAACGGTAATTCTGCTTTGGAGATAAACCCGGAGATTTATAGTAAGCTGTTAACATTTTAATTACATAGCAGTAAAATGAATGCAAGCTAATCAGCGGGAAGTTCGGTGAAAATCCGTCGCAGCAGCCATTACCGTGAATGTTATATATCATAAGCCGAAGGATCTGATAGTACATATAATTTACATAAAAACTTTGGGTAGAAGGTTATATCGTCTGTTTCCACTGTCGGACTCGGTCTGTGATATTGATTAGGAACAGATATGTCTTATTTTTCTTTTTATCGGGGTGCGTTTGTGAATGTATCGGGAGAACACTCAACAGCATTCAAAAGGTCAAAAGTTGGATTTTCTCCATTTCCACCAAGCACACTGAGTAATTTTTTATATAAAAAGCCGAGCAGAGCGTTTAAACTCTGCCCGGTTTAATTCTTTATGCCGACGAATCAATTCCGCTTTTAATAAGGTCATACTCCGGTTTTATATTCTGTTTCGATGCGAAAAATGAAGGCGTTCCGACTTTCATTAAGGTGATTTAAGGAGATTTTTGGTTATATAAATACTACTATTATTTATTGATTAATAATTAACAAAATGATATAATAATAAAAAACGAACGGGAGGGATGATTACGATTTCTTTTATTAAATCACCCGCAGTGGAAGAATACTGTTCTCTGTTTCACGGCTCAAAAGAAGCCGAATCATTCGTGTTCTTTACCGACCCGCATCTTTTTCAGAAAGGCGAATGCGGCGAAGAGGAATTGTTCCGCAGAGCTGAAAAAGCCCTGACTTTTCTTCGAAATGTATATTATTCAATTCCTGCTGATTTTATCATCGGCGGCGGCGACTGGATTGGCTCGTTCGATACTGTACCCGAGGCGAAGAAAAAGCTCGGAATGATTGACGGGTGCATGAGAGAAATGTTCGGAGGTGAATACTATCCTGTTCTCGGCAACCATGATACCAATTATCAGGGAGTAGATGAAAACGGAAAACAGCTCGGCGTTGACCGCGGACTTTCTCCTGAGGTTTTGACAAGCCTTTGTTTTCGCAGATTCGGTAATACATACTACAGCTTCTGCGGCAATCATACCCGTTTTTTCGTTCTGGATTCTCAGCTTGACTGGAACGCGACAGAAATGAATCCTTTTAAATGGGAGCAGCTGCACCGGCTTGCCGCAGAGCTTATAAAGAATGATGATAAGCACAATGTTATTGTTCCTCATATGTGGTGGTGGAATATGCCCGATGATGAAACCGCAGCCATGACAAAAGTGCTGACTGAACTGATTTCTGCTTATAACAAAAAAGTTGCATTTATCTGTCAGAAAACCGAATATGATTTCGGGCGGACAAAAGGGCGCATAGAGTTTGTCATGAGCGGTCATTCGCATGACGACCGGGACACAAAGGTCGATAACTGCCCTGTTTTTTCAACAACGCTGTTTCGCGGAAGTACCCCGACTTTTGATCTGATGTATGCCGATTACGACGAGCGAAAACTTTACTGTATTCGTATCGGCAACGGAGAAAGCCGTGTGTTCAATCTGGACAGCGGAGATAAAAAGATTTATAAATAATTATGAAAGGCTGCCGTATATTGCGGCATAAAGGTGATTTTTATGTTCAACACTATTCTTGCAAAAATTGTCAGCATTTTTCTTTCTGTTTTAATGCTTTTGTTTACCCCTGTAAATTTTATTCTCGGCAAAAAAACGGCGAAGATTTCCGATGCAGAAGAGAACTGCCGCCTCAGCTTTGCCGCAATTTCCGATATTCATCTTGATGAAAAGGCAAGCTTTATTTCTGACGGAATGTTTGAACTGGGACTTATGGATATGGAAAAGGCAAACGATCGCCTCGACGCGGTTGCTTTTGTCGGCGACCAGACAAACCACGGATATATCGGTCAGTGGGATATTTTCGCTTCTTCACTCGAAAAGCACGATGTTTCAGACAATCTGTTTATTGTAACGGGAAATCATGATACATGGGGTCCCAACCGTGATGATTTTACAAATCCCGTTGACGGCGTTCTTCCCACATTCATTAAATACAATAAGAGCATTGCAGACAGAGAAATTGACAATATGTATTATTCCGATGTTGTCAACGGATATTATTTCATCGTTCTCGGCTCTGAGAAAGACAACACAAGCGCATATTTAAGCGACGCACAGCTTAGCTGGTTTGCGGGCGAAATGGAAAAAGCGGCAAAGACAGCGTTTCCGATATTCGTTTTCTGTCATCAGCCGATTAACGGAACGCACGGTTTACCGTACAACTGGGATTTAGATGAAAATGCTTCTGCCGATGACGGCGGACTCGGTGAGCAGTCTGATGCGGTTGCGGCAATTCTGAAAAAGTATGACAATGTATTCTATATTACAGGTCATATTCACGCAGGATTCAAGAACGAAAACAGCAAGCTCGGAGTTGATTACGCAACGGTGGAATACATGAAGAATGACAACGGCAATAATGTTACTCTTGTAAATCTTCCCTGCTTCGCAAATCCTGATTTCGGCCGCGGCGGATATCTTGCGAACGGGTGCGGATTTGTTGTTGAAGCGTATGATTCTCATGTTCTTCTCCGCGCGAGAAATTTCGGCGCAAACACATGGGTTACCAGATTTGATGTAAGCGTTGATATTGTCAAAAAATAAATAAACTGTATGCGAATAAATCGGTCTGCGTGAAGTTTTTATGCTTCGCCGCAGACCGATTTTAATCAAGTATTTTTTATGAAGAATAAACTTAAACTTACGAACTGATATGGTAAAATATAATTATTCTGAAAGCAGCAGGAGACTTGATATGTTCAGAAGCCTTGATTTGTCGGTAGAGAAAAACAAAGAACGGCTCATAGACAGTTTTGTAAAAAGTATTATTCTCAACGATGACTCAATAATAATTACAACCGTTTTCAAAAATGAGCCAGCAACAATTATGGCAAAAGAAGAAGTGGAAACCGTTTCAAAAATCGGTTCGGATATTAACAGTTTGACTCCACCATGCACACTAAGTAATTATTTTTATGTAAAAAGCCGGGCAGCCTTTTCAGGTTGCCCGGTTATTGTTTTATCTGTTATTTAAAGATTTCAGAACAGTCTTTCAATGGGATTATAGCCTAAGCCCCAGTATTTAAATGCCCAGATCAGCGGATTGAATTTAAAGAAAATGATGTCAACTACTGTTACGAACTTTCTTAAAAATGTTGAAATATCGTGAGTTTTCGGAACTTTGACGCTTTCAAATTCAATCTGATTGCCGTCTTTGTCGGTTTCGTGAAGCGTTAACGGCTGTGAATAGCAGATACCCTGCGGCCCTGTAATATAAAATCTGAGGAAGAGCTTTACATCGTTTTTGAGTCCGTCCTCGTGAAGATTGATTCTGTATGTTGAAATTCCGTTTTCGCCGTTCTCAACTGTTTCTCTCTTGATAACATTGCCGTTTGAAACCCATACGATTCTGTTTGCGTTCTTTGCTTCAACCGTGATTGTATCGGTCTTTTCATCGACGGTAAGCTTTGTTACCATGGGAGTGTCATTCATTTTGTCAAGCTTATCCTCAGGCCAGAGCTCGTCGGGCTCAATTTCCGTAAACTCTCTTTCGCCGTCAAGCTCAACGCCGTTTGAATAGTGGGAAACAGCGAAAAACTCGCCGTTTTCCATGCACTTGCGAAGCTCAAGGTTGCGCTGTTCATTGTCAAGCTCTGACCAGTCGGGAATGAGCATCATCGTGTATGCGTTGTTCATTGTGCGGTAATTGTGGGAATCGGAGAATGTGAAGCCCCACGGAACGACGCCGTTGGGAATCGTCTTCTGAAGAATCTGGTCATAAAGGATACGGTCGCAGCGCGTATGCTCATCCTGCGAGCTGTTTATGCCCATGCCCGCAGCTGCGCCGCTGTATTCGCCGCCGACGGGATTGTCAAGGAAAATGCGCGCGAACTTGTTGACATAATATTCGTCAACCTTCTGACCGACGTGAAGCCTTGAAGTCGTGTCCTTATTTGTATAGACATATTCGCCGATATGGGCAAGCATTACAATGCCGCCGTCCTTTGAAGTTTCGCGGGCGGGCGTTTCATAGTCGCCGTAAACGCCTGCAAGCCCCTGACCGTAGGTGCTCCAGTAGTGGGTAAGATGGCAGTCGGCAAATGGCGTAGCCATATTGAGCTCGTTGCCGAGAGCAACATCAACCATGCCGCAGTCATTTGTTCTTGTGAAGCCCTCGGAAACAGTTGCTGTTCCCGTGAGATATGACTGATATTCTTCGTCGGTGAGCGGCTCGATTTTTGTCTTTGCTCCGCCTGTGCGTTCCTTTTTAATCGCGCGCATGAGAGGAATAAGCTCCGGAGATTTGTTCCAGCCGAGATTGTTTGTGCCGTGGTCGGTAATTGCCACAACGTCATAATCCATGTCGTAGTACGACTGAACAGCTTCTTTGATTTTCATGAATCCGTCCGATGCTGTTGTGTGGCAGTGGAGCTGAGTTTTGTATGCTTTCCACTCGTCCCAGTTTACATTTTCGTACGGGTTTGTGATGATGTAATCGTCGCATACCGCTCCTGCGGCAGAAGCTGAAAGCGGAACGAATCCGAGCGCAAGGCAAACTGAAAGCAGGACTGAAATGATTTTTTTCATATTCTTACCTCCGATTGGTGATTATGAAATTATTATATCATAAAAAGTTTTGCTTTTCAATAATACGGTTCAATTGCCTGACTTCAGGTAAATATATAAACTTTAACGATGTCATTCGATTGGTTCAATTGATTGAGCGGAAAGATTTTTCAGAACGCACTCACTGTCAACAACTTCTTTTTGCTGAAAATATCACGGAACTGTTTTATCAACATCATCATTAAAAATATACATGATGTATATTAAAATTCTGTTGAAAGCTTGACATATAAAATAAAGAACGATATAATAATGCAAAATTATTTTAAATCAAGGAGGGAAAAGACCGATGGAAAGAACATATATAAAGGATGTCAAAAATAATCTCGATACTGAAATTAAAATTCAGGGATTTGTTGAAAACTTCCGTGACAGTAAAAACATGGCATTTATTGTTGTCAAGGATATTACAGGAAAGCTGCAGGTAACTATTGAAAAATCAAACTGTCCTCAACTCTTAGATATAATTGCTCAGATTACACCTGACAGTGTTATTACAGTAATCGGTATCGCTTACGCAAGTGAATACGTTAAGCTCAACGGTATGGAAATGATTCCGAATTCCATTATACTTGAATCAGTTGCCGATGCTTTGCCGATAAACCGTGAAGCCATACCGGCAACGAAGAAAAAACCTGCTGTTGAAAAATCGGCAATTGATAACCGCCTGGACTACCGCTGGATTGACCTCAGGACTGACGAGAATCAGCTGATGTTTAAAGTTCAGACTGAGTTTGTAAACGCAATGAGAAACTTTTTATTGAATAAAGACTTCATTGAGATTCATACGCCAAAGCTTATCGGTGCGGCAAGTGAAAGCGGAGCAGATGTATTTGAAGTTGATTACTTTGACCGAAAGGCATATCTCGCACAAAGTCCGCAGTTTTATAAACAAATGGCAATGGCAAGCGGATTTGAGAAGATTTTTGAGGTTGGTCCGGTTTTTCGTGCTGAAAAGTCTTACACGAGCAAACACACTACCGAATTTACCGGTTTTGATTTGGAGTTCAGCTACATAGAATCTTACCGTGATGTTATGAAAATGGAAGAAGAACTGCTCTGCGCTGCACTTATTAAAGTAAAAGAAAAATACGGCGAACAGATTTTCAATATGTTCGGTCAGGAAGTAGTTATACCGACGCTTCCTTTCCCTGTTGTAACACTTGCTGAACTTTATGAAGGACTTGAAAAAGATTTCGGTTACAAAGTAGATGAATCGGAAAAAGGAGATTTAACAACAGAAGCCGAACAGCTCAGTTACAAATGGGTTAAAAAGCATTACAATCACGAGTTCTTATTTGTTACTGATTTCTCTGCTGAAAAACGGGCTTTCTATCATATGAGAGATGATAACGGTGTGCCTATGGGTTATGACCTGATCTGGCGAGGCGTGGAAATCACCACAGGCGCTCAGCGTGAACACAGGTATGAGATATTAAAAAAACAGGCTGAAGAAAAAGGTCTTGCCGAAGATGTTAAATTCTATATGGAATTTTTCAAGTATGGCTGCCCGCCTCACGGAGGATTCGGTATAGGCGTTGACCGTTTAACTATGTTGATTCTCGGAATACATATCAAAGAAGCAATGTTTATTTTCAGAGGACCAAACAGACTTGCTCCTTGATTTGTCTGAATAAAATTCGATGTTTAAATATATGCGGTCATAAGTGGAAAACAAAGCCGTCGGTTGATGATATGCACCACAAAAGTCAGACAACTTTTGTGGTGCATATCAAAACGGCGGGTTTTATTTATTTATAAAAATAAAATTGAAATATGCAGAGAGTGATGATATAATTACCAATATAAACAATGCAGAACATCTGAAAGGAAGATGAAAATGAAGCAGTCTCTTTTTAAGCTATACAAAAAGGAAATCATCATTTTTTATGTCTGCTCGGCGGCCGCTCTTATCGCCGCCACTTTCGCAGATTTAAAGCTCGATATTTTCCTCAACAGTCCGAAAAATATTATAGCGGTATGGTTTGAAAAAACGGGTGAAATGCCGTCCTCGCTTCTGATAACAATTGCCATGGCTTTCATCATGAAATGCGCAAACCCGAAATGGATGAAAATTGTTGCCTCAATCGGCTGTGTTGCCGCAGGCGGATATTTCGGCGACTGGTTCGGCGGAAGGCTTTTCACAGACGACGAGTTTCAGGGCGTTTTCAGCATCATTTTCGGCGTGGGCTTTGCGCTGTGTGTGATTTTTGTCATGCACTTCATCACGATTCCCGATGAAATGAGAAAGCCGCTTCTTGTTATCGCTTTTGTCGGTCTCGGCGCGGGCGCGCTCGGCACGGGGCTTGTGTCGCTGATGAAAGGTCTGTGGGGCAGAGTGCGTTTCAGAAGCATGGAAGCTCCCTACGAAAACTTCACGCCGTGGTTCAAGATAAACGGCTTCACGGGCGATCATTCATTCCCGAGCGGACACACCGCAGGCGCGGGCGTCAGCTATCAGCTCATGCTCCTGCCGCTCATAAGCAAAAAATGCAGGGAGCACAAAACCGCGCTTTTCCTCACAGCGTTTATTTTCACAGGCGTTGTCGCTTTCACAAGGCTTGTTGTGGGCGCGCACTATCTGAGCGATGTTGCCGTCGGCGGCATGATTTCATTCTCCTGCGTTCTGCTCGGAATAGCTTTTTATGAAAAATTCAGCGGCAAATTCGGAATTAAATAAGCCGGAATTTCTTTTAATTTTCTATTGACTATAAGAAATCCTGTGCTATTATTTATAAAAAAAATAAAAAGAAGGTTTTATTATGTTTTCTGCATTATTCAGCGCAGCTCAGATGATTTTAAGAAAAACTCTGCTCTTCATCGTTGCGGGCATTATGTGCCTTTCTTCCTTTTCCGCTGTTGAAAAGGTTGAGCCGACCCTGAAGAACTCCGACACAGGCGATTATTTTCTCCCGAACTACGGCGAAACGCTTATTGCCGCTCACCGCGCTGGCAAAGGCAACGCTCCCGAAAACACGATGATGGCTGTCAAGAACTGCCTTGAAAGTGAAGAACGCCCCGACATATTCGAGATGGACATTCAGATTACAAAGGACGGCGAGCTTGTCCTTTATCACAGCCTTTTTGTTGACGAAAAGAGCGACGCCGAGGAGCATTTCGGCAAAAAGAACACCACCGTTTTCTCCAAAACTTACGCTGAGCTTCGTGAGCTCAACTTCGGCGAAAAGTTTAAGAAGGACGGCGAATATCCTTACGCAGGTCTTCGCGGCGACGATATTCCCGACGACCTTAGAATTACAAAGGTTTCCGATGTTTTTGACACAATCGAAGCCGCCGCGCCCGGTGAGTTCAGATACATTGTCGAAATAAAATATCCCTTCCCGTGGGCACCGAAAATGGTTGACAAATTCTATGACATTCTCGCCGAACGCAACCTCACGGACCGCGTTATTATCGGCAGCTTCTGGAACGATGTAGGTCATTATATCGACAATCACTACGCGGGCAAACTCATGCGCTCGGCAAATCCGTTTGAAATTGTTGATTTCTACGGCTGTGCTCTCAGAGACGAGAAGCTCAACAAGGACGATATTAAATTCATGGCTCTTCAGATGCCCTATTACTGGGACGACGGCAAGCTCCTTGTTGCCAACCTCGGCAGGACAAAGCTCGTTGACTACGCCCACAAATACGGCATTTCCGTTCAGTACTGGACGGTTGACAAGCCCGAGGACGCCGAGACACTTATTTATAACGGCGCGGACGTTCTCATGAGCGACCACCCCGAAAGAATGTACGACCTTACCGCCAAAACGAGATAAAAAGCGGAGGTGCTTTTATGGCAGGCAAATCCAAAATTGCGTTTGACAAATTCATAAATGTGCTTATTGATGTTATCCACCGCGGAATAACAATCTGCCGTTATCCGTGGACGCCGAAAAGCGAAAACAGACTTGACCTTTCAAAATTCACGCTCACATTTGAGGACGATTTTGACGGCGAAACTCTCGACGAAACGAAGTGGGGACGCTGGGGGCAGGGACTTCGCAAGGGCGGCTTCTGGGACAAGGAGCAGTCATTCCTGCGCGACGGCTGTCTTGTTATCAAAAGTGAATATAAAGAGAACGGAAAATACGGCAAAGGCTTCTACACCGACCGTGTTGATACAATGAAAAAATTCGAGCAGCGCTACGGCTATTTTGAGGCTCGCTGCAAGCTCCCCGCCTCGACGGGACTGTGGTCTGCGTTCTGGATTTTCACAAGAAACATCAACGATTTTGTACCCGGTAAGCAGGGCACGGAAATTGATGTTTTCGAGTCGCCGCTCTACTACCGCGTTAAGGAAGGGCGCGACACGGGACTTGTTACCTCAAATATCCATTACGGCGGCTACGCTCTCGGGCACCGCTACAAAAATGTTGCAGTAACAAAACCGAATTCGCCCTACACCGAGTTCAACACCTACGGCGTTGAGTGGAACAGGGACGGTTATATCTTTTATGTCAACGGCGTTGAAACAGGCAGAAGCCGCTTCGGCGGAGTTTCTGAAGTGCCGCAGTACATGATTCTTTCAACGGAATTTGACGGCGTTGACGGCAAGCCTTTCTACGGCTGGTCGGGCAAGGCGACTGAGGACAGCCCGATGCTCCCCGCCGAATTTCAGATTGACTATGTAAGAGCGTATCAATATACCGATTTGCTCGAAAAAGGTGAATAAATATGAAGATTTTTAAAAAGCTCCTTGCGGTTATTCTGTGCGTTGTCATGGCGGCGGCTGTCATGCCCGTCGCAAGCGCGGAGGAAAGCTATCCCGTCGTTTTCGTCGCAGGCTACACAAGCTCGCAGATGTTTGTTGAAAGAGGCACGGAAAACGAGGTCAAGGTATGGAAGCAGGATGTTGCCGACAAGGTTATTGACGCTGTAAAGAGCGAAATTCCCGGTGTTATCGCGGGCGCGCTCCTTGCACTTATCGGCATCAACTCTCCCCTTTTCAAAGTTCTTGACCCGTATGTAAACGACCTCATTGAGTATATGCGCCTCAACGACGACGGCACATCGAAATATGATGTTGAGCTTTACCCTCACAGCGTGGAGGACACGCGCCTTGACAGGCTCAAGGAGATGAAATACTACCCCGACCACGATTCGCTTCTGAATCTCGGCGAAAAAGCAGGCGACAAAAATGTTTACTGCTGTACTCTTGACTGGCGTCTCGGTCAGCTCGACAACGCCGAGGTGCTCAACAATTACATAAACGACATGCTCGAAAAGACAGGCAAAAGCAAGGTAAACATTATGGGCGTCAGCTTCGGCGGTCAGGTTGTGGCGAGCTATCTTACGCTTTACGGCGGCGAAAAAGTCAACAACGCCGTGCTTCACTGCCCCGCGCTTGACGGAAGCACGATAGTTTCCGAGCTTCTCAAGGGCAACGCGAATGTCAAGTGGTCGGACGCGCTCGACCTCTACTGCTCATACGACAAGGTGGAGCAGGAATATTCCGTAATAACCGACCTCATTGATATTTCATTTATCAACGATTTCCTCATGGATTTCATAAACGCCGAGCTGCTCGATTTTTTCCTCAACTACGGCAGTGTGTGGGATCTGGTTCCGCTGAGTGAATACGCCGCCCTGCGCGACAAGCTCATTTCTGACGGAACTCACGGCGAAATAATCAGAAAGAGCGACGCTTATCACTTTGAGATTGCCGCAAAGAGAGCGGAAACATTTGAGAAGCTCAAATCAGAGGGCGTTGATATTTCAATTATCGCAGGCTACGGCTGTGAGCCTGTTGTGAGCTGCGGCACAAATTCCGATGGCGTTATCGACCTCGCTTCGGCAACAGGTGCTTTCTGCGCCGCGCCCGACGAAACTCTGCCCGACGGCTATGCACAGAGTAAGTGCAAAAACCACTGCCACATCTCCCCTGCTTTCACGGTTGACGCGTCAACGGGTTATCTGCCCGAAAACACATGGTTCGTTGAGGATATGTACCACGGCCTCGGCGTGAACGAAGCAAAAGTCAACGAATTGATTATGACGCTTCTTACGGAAGAAAGCGTAAAAGATGTTCACTCATCTCCCGAGTATCCGCAGTTTCTCACCTCGCAGAACAGATGCCGCGGCGTTTACTGCGCGTTCAATAACTGCGCCGAGGGATTTTTCACGCCGTACTCAACAAAGCTCACGGTAACGAATGTGTCAAAGAAAGACACGGTTTATATCAATTCCGTCTGCTGTGAGGGAGCCGATATTAAATTCGGCTATAAGGTCTGCAAAGAGCTCGCGCCGGGTGAAAGCACAACGCTCGATGTTGTCGGCAAGCTCCCCTCCGACATGACACTTTTCAAGGTGAAGATTGACTTCACCGACAGCAAAGAAAACATTACCGTCGGCAGGAGCAGAACACAGAGCTTCCGCTATACAGACTCGGAGCTTCTCAGAAGCGTTCTCACCGAAGAGATAACGAGTGCTGCGCCGAGAGTTGCGGACGGCAAAGCCGAAAGAAGCGGCAGACTTACTATCAAGGCGTTCTA
>JAZUFU010000129.1:0-5186 GCA_045640865.1 Acutalibacteraceae bacterium
TTGGGCTTTTCAACTACCTGGAGGTTGTTCTTAACATAGTTAAGTCTAAGACCGTCCTTCATGTCCGCGCCTGCTTTTGTGCCGCAGAGTGAAGTTGCCGCTTCGCCGACATCAAGAGTATTGAGTGCCCAGCTTGATTCAAGAACGATTGTCGCGCCGTTCTTCATTACGATATAACCGAAAGCGGAATCTTCTACTGTGTATTTCTCAACATCCCAGTCGCCCCACGCGTTAGCTGTACCTGTCTGCTTGCCGAGCTTTTTATAAACACTGCCGACAACCATTTTGGGCTCGTAGTTGTTCATCATCCAGAGTGTAAGGTCAAGAGCGTGTGTGCCTATATCAATAAGAGGACCGCCGCCCTGCTCATATTCGTTAAGGAAAACACCCCATGTGGGAACAGCGCGTCTTCTGAGTGCGTGAGCCTTTGCAAAGTAGATTTCACCAAGCTCGTCATTCTCACAGCAGGTTTTAAGATACTGAGAATCTTTTCTGAATCTGCTCTGATAGCCGATTGTGAGCTTTTTGCCTGATTCCTTAGCGGCGTCAACCATAGCTTTAGCTTCTTTGGAGTTGATTGCCATGGGCTTTTCGCACATAACGTGCTTGCCTGCGTGGAGAGCGTCAACAGAAATGAAGCTGTGTGAGCGGTTGGGTGTGCAGACATGAACAACATCAATTGTTTCGTCCTTGAGGAGCTCTTTGTAGTCAACATAAGTTTTTGCGTCCTCAGTACCGAATTCCTTGGCTGTCTGAATTGCTCTTTCCTCGATTATATCGCAGAAAGCAACAACCTCAACCTCGGGGATTTTTTTGAGTGCGGGCAGATGTTTGTGATTTGCGATAGCACCGCAGCCGACAAAACCGATTCTCAATTTCTTTTCCATAATAAACTTCCTTTCTTAATAGCAAAGAATATCTGTTTCTATATATCTGACACCCATATCATAAAGCATCTGAGCGTCTTCAAGCGTGTTGACAGTCCAGTATGACACATCTATATCATTGTCGATTGCAAGCTGGATTGACTGCTGAGTATTTTCGTCGAAATTAGCCGAAAGCCATACATTATCGCCGAGTGCCTTTGCTTCGGCAATATTTTCCTCGGTGATTTCATCTACAAGATACCAAAGTTCAATGTTTTTGTCAATACTGTTTATCGCTTTAAGCTGACCGAGGTCAAAAGAAATTATAATTGCGCTGTCCTCAAGTCCTTTTTCCTTAACTTTATCGACAACAACCGAGAGCTGGTCGTAATTGTCGCCCTTGATTTCAATCTGAGGTCTTGTCTTTGTGCCGACAAAAACATCAAGGAATTCGTCAAGCGTCGGGATTTTCAGATCCTCATATGCCCAGAAATTAGAGCCGTTTTTATACTTATATGTAAGAAGCTCCTCATATGTGTAGTCGCTTACATTGCCGAACTGCCAGAAGCGTTTGTTGAGGTCGTCGCCGTGGCTGAGAACCCACACATTATCTTTTGTGAGGCGGATATCGCACTCTGCTGTGTAATAACCGAGCTCGACAGCCTTTTCATATGCGGGAATTGTATTTTCGGGAGCAACAGCCGTAACACCTCTGTGAGCGGTGAGATAAACGGGGTCGTCCGCTTTTACTACCTCAGAAAGTGAGATAAGCTCCTCGGGCTTCCATACAAGCTTTTTAATGAGCATTACGGGTGAAAAGCTCAGCGTCATAATCGGCACAAGCACAAGCGCAAGCACCTTGTTGATGAATGATAAAAACATAAAAATTCCTCCATTAAATTCTCGTGTCGAGAATGTCAACATATTTGTCTTTGAACTCCGTGAAAGTTCCGTTATCAAGGTTGTAACGAATCTTTTCCATGAGCGTATTATAAAAATAAAGGTTGTGAGTAACGCACAGACGAAGCGCGAGAATTTCTTTCGCCTTGAAAAGATGTCTGATAAACGCCTTTGAATGTCTCTGACAGGTCGGGCAGTTACAGCCCTCCTCAATCGGAGTGTCGTCCTTTTCATACTTTGCGTTATTTATGTTGATAATGCCGTTCATTGTGAAAAGATGACCGTGGCGCGCGTTGCGTGAGGGCATGACGCAGTCAAAAAGGTCAACACCCCTGCTGACGCCCTCTAAGATGTTGCCCGGAGTGCCGACGCCCATAAGATAGCGTATCTTATCCTGCGGCATATAAGGCTCAACAGCGGAAATCACGCGGTACATATCCTCTTTTGGCTCGCCGACGGCAAGACCGCCGATAGCGTAGCCGTCTAAATCAAGCTCGGCGATTTTCTGCATATTCTCAATTCGCAAATCGTCAAAGGTACAGCCCTGATTTATGCCGAAAAGAAGCTGTTCCTTGTTGAGCGTGTCGGGCAGAGCTTTCAATCTTTCCATTTCAGCTTTGCAGCGTTCAAGCCAGCGGACAGTTCTTTCGCAGGATTCCTTCGCGTATTTGTAAGGCGCGGGATTTTCAACACATTCGTCAAATGCCATGGCGATAGTCGAGGCGAGGTTTGACTGAATACGCATGCTTTCCTCAGGTCCCATGAAGATTTTTCTGCCGTCAACATGGGAGTTGAATGTAACGCCTTCCTCCTTTATCTTGCGGAGCTTGGCGAGAGAAAAAACCTGAAATCCGCCGCTGTCGGTGAGCACAGGGCCTTTCCACCCCGTGAACTCGCGTATGCCGCCCATCTCCTTAACAAGCTCATCGCCGGGACGGACATGGAGATGATAGGTGTTGCAAAGCTGAACCTGACAGCCGATATTTTTTAAATCGTAAGCATCAAGGCCGCCCTTTATCGCGCCGCAGGTTGCAACATTCTGAAACGCGGGCGTCTGAACCGTACCGTGAGGGGTAACAAATTCACCGCGGCGGGCAAAGCCCTCTTTTTTAATAATCTTTAACATATATGAACCTCTTATTTATGAGAAATTATCATGGCATCGCCAAAGCTGAAGAAACGGTAGCGTTCCTCAACAGCGATTTTGTAGGCATTCATTGTGTTTTCATAGCCGCAGAACGCGCTGACAAGCATAATCAGCGTACTTTCGGGCAGGTGGAAGTTTGTGATAAGTCCGTCAATACACTTGAATTCATAACCGGGATAAATAAAAATGCTTGTCCAGTCGTCGTATTCGCATACGCCGCCCTTTGCCTGACATACGGATTCAAGCGTGCGCGTGCAGGTTGTGCCGACGGCGAAAACTCTCTTGCCGTTTGCTTTTGTTTCGTTTATGAGCTGAGCCGTTTCGGCAGGTATGCTGTAATGCTCAGAGTGCATTTTGTGGTCTTCGATTTTCTCAGCCTTGACAGGTCTGAATGTGCCTAAACCCACATGAAGCGTTACAAAGCCGATTTTAACGCCCTTTGCCTTGATTTTTTCGAGCAGCTCGGGAGTAAAATGAAGACCTGCCGTCGGAGCCGCCGCCGAGCCCGGTTCTCTTGAATAAACCGTCTGATAACGCTCCTGATTTTCGAGCTTTTCGGTTATGTAATGCGGAAGCGGCATTTCGCCCACGCGGTCGAGAACATCATAGAAATTACTGCCATCGTAGCTGAATTTCGCGATTCTGTTGCCGTTGTCGAGAACCTCAAGAATTTCCGCTTTGAGAATTCCGTCGCCGAATGTGAAAACAGTGCCCTCTTTCGCGCGCTTGCCCGGACCTGCGAGAACCTCCCACACATCTTTTTCCTTACAGGTGAGAAGCAGAAACTCAACGTGCGCACCCGTGCCCTCTTTTATGCCGTAAATTCTTGCGGGCAGAACTCTTGTATCGTTGAGAATAAGGCAGTCGCCCTCGTTGAGATAGTCGCATATATCGTAAAAATGCTTGTGCTCAATTTCGCCCGTAATTTTGTCAAGCACCATAAGGCGCGAAGAATCTCTCGGCTCAACGGGGTGCTGAGCTATAAGCTCCTCAGGTAAATCATAATAAAAGTCGCTTGTTTTCATCAAAATAACCTCTTATAAATTATAATTCGCAAAAAAATTGTGAAATAGAAACATTGACGCTTATGCACGAAAATGTTAATATATATCAAAATCCTAACCTGTATATTATATTGCAATACGGTTAAAAAAACAATAGTTTTTTTCAATAAGGAGGTAATTGTTTTGAAAAAATACAAGGTAGGCGTTATCGGCGCGACAGGTATGGTAGGTCAGAGATTTATTTCACTTCTCGAAAATCATCCGTGGTTTGAGCCTGTGCTCGTTGCGGCAAGTCCCCGCTCGGCAGGCAAAAGATATGAGGACGCAGTAGGCTCACGCTGGTGCATGCCCGCTCCCATGCCCGAAAAAGTAAAAGATTTCATCGTTTATGACGCAACAGCGGATATCGAAAAAATCGCGGCGGCTGTTGATTTCGTTTTCTGTGCTGTCGATATGAAAAAGGACGAAATTAAGGCTCTTGAAGAAAAATACGCAAAGGCCGAATGTCCCGTTGTTTCCAACAACAGCGCGCACAGATTCACCCCCGATGTTCCCATGGTAGTTCCCGAGCTCAACGCTGCTCACACGGATGTTATCGAGGCTCAGAGAAAACGCCTCGGCACAAAGCGCGGATTTATCGCTGTTAAGTCAAACTGCTCACTTCAAAGCTATGTTCCCGCTATCTATCCCCTCGACAAGGCAGGCTACAAGGTTAAAGATGTGCTTGTATGCACATATCAGGCAATCTCGGGCGCAGGCAAAACATTTGAAACATGGCCCGACATGGTTGACAATGTTATCCCCTTCATCGGCGGCGAGGAAGATAAGAGCGAGCAGGAGCCTCTTAAAATCTGGGGCAAGGTTGAGGACGGCGTAATCAAGACAGCGAGTGAGCCGAACTTCACCGCTCAGTGCATCAGAGTTCCCGTTTCCAACGGACACATGGGCGCTGTTTTCATGAAGTTTGAGGGCGAAGCACCCTCTAAGGAAGAAATCCTCAAGGTATGGGCTGATTTCAAGGCTGAGCCGCAGGAAATGGAACTCCCCTCTGCACCGAAGCAGTTCCTTCATTATTTCACAGAAGACAACATGCCGCAGACAAAGCTTCACCGCGACCTTGAGGGCGGCATGGCTGTAAGCATCGGCAGACTCAGAGAGGATACACAGTACGACTACAAGTTCGTATGCCTTTCACATAACACCCTCAGAGGCGCGGCAGGCGGCGGCGTTCTTCTCGCGGAGCTTCTCTGCAAGCAGGGTTACATGGAC
>JAZUFU010000130.1:0-77202 GCA_045640865.1 Acutalibacteraceae bacterium
TAAAAATTAAAGGGGCTATCGCATTAGGTACAGTCTCGCGAGGATACTTTTGTGTTTGACGGATAATTTTCCCGAATACTGCATAAAATCCGCATCCGAATACGCCAGTATGCGTGATGCGGATTTTCTTTGTCTTCAGAAAAATTCTCTCATCAAAAACTGCTTCGCACCTTAAAATGATGAATTTTGCCCGATTTGCGTTCTTTTGCGACGATGTTATACTCACGTATTGCGAGGAGCAAAGGGACGCAAGGCGGGTGAAAGGCGCATTTTAAGGAAAAGTAGCCTTGCGAGTCTGTACCTTTTAGCGCAGATCGAAAAGTAAAATAATAATATGAAATAAAAAGATGGTTCTGAATTGGTAGATTACCGTTCAAAACCATCTTTTTGTTAAATTTAAAAAACTTAATAAATTTTACTTTTCTAAGCGTTTTTTCGTCCTCGGAGTATCGCATACACCGTCGGGCGAAGAAAACGCTTTCTGCATCTAAATACAACAGCCCCGATTTTTATGCATTGAATTTATAATCCTAATTCTCTTTTCAGAATGGCGGTCAGATTGTCCGCTATTTTTTTATGCCCGTCGCGTCTGGGGTGAAGCGGCTCAAGGGGAACCCAGCCGTTGGAATCGACAAAGAGAATATCACAGCCGTTTTTCTCTGAATATTCCTTTATGAATTCACCGAGCTCATCATGGTACGCGCCGCAGAACGCGCTCAGAGAAATGAGCTTTGACGAAGGATTTTTCGCTCTTATGACATTCAGCAGATTTTCGTATTCCGCAAGGTAGTTTTCTTTCCCCGCGCCCCTGTCGTTTGCACCGTGATTTATGAGAATGTAGTCGGGTGCTGAGTAGCTGACCTCACGCCCCTCAAAGCAATAAGGATAACCGTCCGCCGCTTTGGGAGTGCCGCCGCAGCCTCCGTGGGTAACACCGACCGCGCCGTAGCCCATGAAAAGCGGCTTCAGATTAAGCACTTTTGCCGTAAGATAAGCGTAAGTAGCTGTTACATCGTCCTGAAACGGTCTGTTGTACTGGTCGTTGCTCTTGTCGGGGTTGCGGAAGTCGTCAATCAGAACGCCCTCGGTTATGGAGTCGCCGACAAACTCAATCGTCTTTCTGCTGTCGGGTTCGGGGGAAAGGCACTCGTCAGCCTCAAAGCCCTTGAACGCGAGCTTGCCCACAAGCGGAGTGTGCCATCTGTGGTGCATTTCAACATTCCCCTTGTAGATTACGGTTACATTGTGAATGCCGCTGTCCTCAGCTTCAATGCGGATGTATTCCTCCGCTGAGGCTTCGATTTTACTGCCGCCGTCAAGCTGAATCCATACATGACCGTAGGGGTGGCTGTTCCAGCGGGTGTTGAAAATGAGCACCGCGCTCTCGCCCTTAAAAGAAATTCTGAAATACGCACCGGGCGTTGTGGCGCACATTGAGTCTTCATACTCAGCCCAGCGGCCCGTGAAATCCGCTTTGCAGTTTTTATAATCAAAAAACATATTACTCACCTTTAATGATTCTGAATTCACCAACTAAGAAACCTCTTGTCGGCTCTGAAATGAGCGCAGAAATTTTACCGTTTTCAACAAGCTCTGCGGGGATTTCATAAACCGCGGCAATACAGCCGTCGGGAAGAAGTGCCTGCATTTCCTCGTCAATTCTGTCTGAATACGGCGCGCCGTGATAGATTTCTTTTCCGTTGATATTTACGCAGAAATCAACCGCGTCCTCGCTGAAATTTCTTTCGTAATATGTAACCTCAAGCAGATAATTCTGACCTTTTTCAACATCAAAATCAAATCTGAGGCTGTAATGGTCATAGACGCTGACAAGGCACATCGGATATGTTCCGTTGTTTCGCGGAGTGTCGCCCTCAAAGTCCATGTAAAATTCGCCGACCTGCTCGGTAAGCGTTGAAACGCCGTCGAGCGCGAATGAAAAATAAACTTCACCGTCGGCAACCTTGTTTCTGTTTATGAACTTTATAAGCTTTTCGAGGTCAGAGCCTTCGTTTATCCTGTCAAGGAGATATTTTCTGTCGGTAACGCATCTGTCAATCGTTTCGAGGGTGCAGCCGCGCTCCCAGCTCTTGCCGAAGTAATGCTCAACATCAAGCTGCATGCCGATAAAGCGGTTGAGGTCTGCGCCGTGCTTGTCAATGCTCTGACGGAGAGCTTTGTATTCGCCGTCAAAATCGGTTGAGAGAATCTCTTTCGCCGCGTCAATATCACCGTCAAAAATTTTTGCTTTTGCTTTTTCAACAAGCTCTGTTTCAAAAATCTTTCTGCGTCTTACAAGAGCGTCGCACTCGGCTCTGAAAAGGCACATGATGTATCTGAAATTCTCATTGACTTCGGGAGAGCTTTCACCGATTGTCTGAAGCGCCGCAAGTGTTTTTTCGATTCCGTCATTCTCGGCAGGGTCGCCCACCCAGTTGTTTTCGAGCATGATAACGCAGTCGGCAAATTCCTTCGCGTCAATCTCGGGGAGGTACATTCTCGCGTAATCCTCAAGCACATCTTCAACACGGCACGATGAGTCGAAATCGCTCGCGCTGAAAATAATCTTGTTCACATCGTCGTTTATGCCGTCGGAATACGAAACGCTTCCGCAGAGATATTCTTTCGTGATGTCGTGCAGGTGCTTGTACTCAAACGGGCGAGGATTTATGCTTTCGCGGCTGAGTGTTGAGGCAAGGGCATAGCTCCAGTCGTTCTTTTCAAAGTGAACGGGATATTCACAGCGGACATTGTGAGTAACATCGGGATAAAATCTTATCGGATATTTGTCGGCTATAACCGCGCTGAGCTCGGGCAGAGTCATGGCGTGGTTCGGCCCGAAAATTACACCGTCAAGAAATTCGGGATTCTTATGAATCTCCTCGGTGAATTTTTCGCCCCAGTCGTCATATTCATGAGGAGCCTGAGCGGAAATCCATATTTTAAGATTCGGATGATATTTTTTAAGAGCCTCTTTGATTTTTTCACAGCGGCGGAACAAATCGGCAGGCATTAAATCACCGGGATCGCCGCCGGGCACAAACAGGCAGTCAAGCTTCGGCAGAGCGGAATAGGCCTCAACCGCAAGGCGGACGGCTTCATCGTCGTCTCTGCTCTTTTCCTCGGGATGCCATGATGACATATCGAGGTCAAGCTCTTTGCAGATTTCAGATGTAACGGCGAGCATTTCGTTGCCGCTCATTTTCATGATGCGGTTTTTCTCACTCTCGTCGCCGGGGATTCCCTCGTAAATATTTGCGCCGAAAGCCATGATGTCAAGGAAATATCTGCGGTACTGCTCGGCGTCCCACAAATCATAGGTGTTGTTAGCGTCGCGGTAGCCAATCTGATGACCTCTTACCGCCATTTCGGGGGAGTATTCACCGCATATATCCGCAACAATGTTTATGCCGTTTTTGAAATCGGTCTTTCTGAGGAACAGAGAATAGGCATAGATAAGCCCTCTGAGCCTGTGCGCCGTGAAAACAAGACTCCCGTCTTTCATCTCAACGCCGAAGCTCTCACAGTCGGATTCATCAAGAATCTCAAATCGGAAAGCCGCGTCCTCGTCCTCACAGATTGAGAAATCAGTTCCGATTCTCTTTTTCATTTCGTCGGCGAAAATCTCAGCCGCTTTTAAAGGAGCTTCACCGCAGGCGAAAATTTTATTGTTTTTACACTCGAAAGTCATATAATCACAACCTTGAAAATTTATTTGTAATATTGTATCATAAGAAAAGAGCATATACAATAGGAGAGTTGATTATGATTGAAAAAATCATTGAAAGAAATGTGTGGGATGTCCTCGGCGAAACAGAGCTTCCGATAATTCTTTACGGCATGGGCAACGGCGCAGATATGGTAATCGCCGAGCTTGAAAAAAGAGGGCTTGAGTTTGCCGATATTTTTGCGGGTGATGAGTTCGTGCGCGGTCAGCTTTTTCACGGAAAGAGAGTGAAAAAATACGCCGAAATCTGCGCGGAGTATGCGGACTTTTTTATTGTGATGTGCTTTGCCGTTCACGATGATGAAACGATAGAAAAAATACTGAAAATGTCAAGTGAGCATCCGTTTGTTGCGCCGAATGTGCCGATAGTCAATGACGGGATTTTTACGCGTGAATTTATTGAGGAGCATGACGCGGAATTTGACGCGGCGTACGCGCTTCTTGCCGACGACGAATCGAGAGAAAATTATGTGAACATTCTCAACTTCAAGGTCAGCGGAAAAATTGATTATCTGTTCCGCACCGAAAAGGACAAGAGCTTTATTTATGAAAACATTTTTCATCTCGGCTCTGATGAAGTGTTTGTGGATTTGGGCGCGTATGACGGCGATACGGTGAGAGAATTCTCCGATTTCACAAACGGAAAATACAAAAAGATTTTCGCGCTTGAAGCGGACTCAAAAAATTACAGAAAGCTTATAAAAAATACTGAGGAAATGCCTGAGGTTTACGCTTATAATCTTGCCGCGTGGGATAAAAAAGAAACCCTCCTTTTTGAAAAAAAGAAGGGCAGAAATTCAAAGATTTCAACAGTCGGCACGGTCGAGGTTCAGGCGGCTGATGTGGATTCTCTCATAGACGAAAAAATCACCGTGCTTAAAATGGATGTGGAGGGAAGCGAGGAAAAAGCGATTGCGGGCGCGAGGGAAACAATAAAAAAATACCGCCCGAAATTGTATGTCTGCGCCTACCACAGGAATAGCGATATGTACTCAATTCCGCTTCTGATAAATTCAATCTGCAAGGATTATAAATTTTATTTTTATCATCAGCGTTATATTCCCGCGTGGGAGTCAAATTTTTACGCCGTGGCTGAATAACTTACAAAAAAGATGATTTTGAAAAGCAGTTTGCCGTTTCAAAACCATCTTTTGTTTTATTTAATTCTTATTTCATTGCCGCGTAGCAATATACCTTTCCCGATTCGTTGAAAAAGCTCACCGAGTTGCCGTATGTTGTTCTGGAAACCTTGAAGCCGTTTGCGAGAATCGCCACGCCTTGCGAGCTGTAATTGCCCGAGCCGAAAGCGAAATTCGGCGTGATTTTCTGCGTCGAAAAGTCTGTCGCAATCGGTGTGCTGTCGCTGCAGAAAAGAACAAGCATTCGGGGCTTGAAGCCTAAATCCATTGTTCGGGTTGTTGAGCCGTTGCCGAAATACATTCCGACATAAAACGGATTGTTCCACTTGTCCTTATCCGCAATGGTTACGTGAATATCGTCGTTCCCCATGTGGGAGCCGCAGAAAAATTCCTTGTCAAGGAAAGAAATATAGTTTTCGTCCGTTACCTCGGCAGGGCAGAAATCCGCGCTGATGCTGAAAGTGCCCGTGAGCACGAGTGCGCTCGTGTTTCTGTCCGACTCAATCTCGGCACATTCTGATTCCGTTATGTTAAGGTCGGTGTTGAATGTCAGCTCGTCCATGATTTTTGTAAAAATCTCGTGGCACGCTGAGCCGCCGTAGGAATACGGCACGCAGATACTCAGCCTTGCGTGAATATCCGCCGTTCGGCAGTATTCCTGCCTTTTAAGCACGCCGTCGTCATTCTCAACAAATTTATCAACGATTTTCATGTCCTTTATGCCCACGGCAACAATTGCCCTTTTGAGCGGAACAGCCTTTTCAATAGGCGGAAATTCCGTGAAAAAATTTATATCGGCAAGCTGAGGACGCTCCGAGAGCCACTCAACTATCCTTGAGGGAAGCGCAACAATTGAGTCCATTATTCTACCTCCACAATTTCTCTTATAATTGCCCATATATAAACGGGCGCGTCGCCGTAAAATACTTTTTCGGCTCTGTCAATGGTGTATTTCGCGCCGTCGGCTTCAATATGACCTGTTGTTGAGTCAAAGCTCGTCAGGTCGTGCTCGGGAGGGCCGATGTAAAGATATTTGCCCTGATTGTCAAAGCCGATAACAGTATAAACGCCGTCAAGATAAATTTTGTTTTTGTATCTCAGCGGCTGAATGAAGCCGTGAAAAATCGGCGAGCACCAGCCGTCATCATTGCGAAGTCTTATTTCTCTGCCGAAGCGGTTAAACATTTCGCTGATATTAAGTCCGCTCATAAAATATCAACCTTTCCCGCAAAAAATCCTCTGTCCTCAAGGAGCGGCAGGAGCTTTCTGCGCTCGTCTTCATAGAGCTTTTCGGCAGCTTTGAGCTTTCCGTCAATTTCGCCGCCGCTTTGAGAAATGCTTATGTCGCCTGCCTTGAACGCCGTAACTCCGCCCTGCTCGGCGGCTTTTTCTTTTAAGCAGAGCATATAAAATGCCTTTGCCGCCGCCGCGGTTATAATCCTCGGGTCGGAGGTATCGGTGCTGTTTTTCAGTTCTTTTTTTATCGAATCAAAGCACTGACTGCAAATGTCAAGAGCGTTCGGATAATCGGAATCGCGAACGGTTGTTATCCTGCTGAGCGCGTCAAAGACATCAAGCTCATTTACCATTCCTCGCCACCCGATGTTGCGATAACGCCGCTTGCGCCCTCAAAAATCTTTGCGAAGCCGTCGATTGAGGTAATAACAACCTTTTCGAGCTGGTGGTCGATGAGCTTGCCGTATTCAACCTCAATGCCGCCGACCTTAAGGTGCTCTAAAGCATAGTTCTTGTCAAGGCCGACAATTGCACCTTCGGGAACAAGCCCCTTTGCTGAAATAAGGTCTGCGCCGAAGGGTGAAATCAGCTTGCCTGTGCCGTGAAAGTCAAGACCTGCCGCCGAATCTCTGAATTCGCTCATCTTGATAAGCGTTGCCGCAACGGTGGGTGTTGTAACAAGCGTTGTGAGCTTGTAGGGTGAGAAGCCTGCCCAGAAATCAACAAGATTGTTGAAGCTGAATGATGTAACCTCGCTTACATCAGCCGCGTTTGTGCCGTCCTCGTCGTCGCCCTCAAAAACGGTTCTCATGGCGTCAGCTGTGATATTGTGAGCTATTGCCGCGCCGATTTTTTTGAGCGCAACCGCCACAACATCAAGACGCTGAAAACGGATTGCGTCGTATGAAGCAGAGAACAGCTTGCCGCGCTTGCGAAGGCTTACAAGTCTGTCGCCGATTGTGTATGTCGCCTCGGGAACCTGCGCGCCCTCAACGAGTGAAGTCCACACTTCTCTGCTGTCGTCGTTGTCATCGTCGTCGGAATCGAGCTTGAAATCAACAGCTCTGTAATCCATTGAGTCAACATTGGTTGTGGTGGCAACTATGCTTGAAAGGTAGTTTGCCTCATCAATTCCGCAGCGGATAACTCTTGTGAGGTATTCGGGGAAAAGCACAGCCGCGTCAGAGGTCTGGAAAAACTTGCCCACAACACTGCTGTCGGGTCCCGAAACCTTTATGTTGAATCTTTTGAGCTGACGCTGGAACGCGTCAAGTCCCTCAAGAGATGTACCCTTGTAGTTTTCAGAGGGGTCAGCCTCCTCAAGCATCTGAGTGAATGAACAGCCGTTGCCGTACATTCCCTTTTCAAGTCTTATATTATCAAATGACATTAAAAATCCTCCTGTGTTTAAAAAATAAATTCGTTGTTGCTCGGCTTTTCTTCTCTCATGTATGTGCAGGCGAGCTGAGGCTCAAGCGGAACAGACTGAGCTGCCTTTTCCGCAAGGGAATCCCTTAAGCCTTTAAGCTCGTCAATGTCGAGCGACGCGCACATTTTTTCGACAGATGCCGAGTCGAAATTTTCAAGAATCATCGAAGAAAATCTGATGACCTGAGCGGTAATATCCTTTTTGTATTCTCTGCCGAGCGTTGCCTCTTTTTCAAGGCGTATGAGCTTTTCGCCCATCTTTTTTGAGAGTACGCTGTCTATCAGGATTTCCCGTCCTGATTTAAGGGCTTTTTCGCAGTCGGAAAATGTTTTGGCGATTTTCCTTTTTTCAAAGCTCTTTTTTACGCCTGCCTCGGGCTGAGCGGGGACGGCAACAAAAGACCATTCATAAGCGTCTGTCGGGTCTTTTAAAATGCAGTAGCACAGCCTGCCCTCATATTCAACTCCTTTGATGTGAGAACATTTTTCGCTTCTTAAATCCTCGCCGCAGATGGAGCATATATAGCTCCCCGCAGAGCAGCACACGCTGACCTCTTTAAGAATGCCCGCGTTGATTTTTTCAATAAGCGGTGCGTTTTCTTCCGTTATCGGCATATAGGCCTTCGCCTTGAGAGCCTTGTAGGGCTTGCCGTAAGAGGTGAGTCTGTTGTCCGTGGCTTCAACCTTTGCGGAGTAAATTCTCGCCGCCTGGTTTTTGCTTGAATGAATGTGGTCAAATATTCCCGTAACGCCGATAAAAAGCTCGCTGAGCTTTTCAAGCGTCGCGTCAAAGAAGCAGTCGCCGTCTCTGTCAATCTCATTGTCGCAAAGAGTAACGCTGAACGAAAAAACCTCGTCAGCCGAAAGCTCCTTATATGTGAATCTGTTTATCAGTGCCAGTTCCTGAGCTGTAATATCGTTTTTCTGCACTGTACGGTTTTCAGCCATTGTTTTCTCCTTTCAGTTTGTTTTCAATCTGTAATCTCTGTGCGTCATAAAGCCGCGCCTTGCTCAGCTCAACCTCGTCCTGAAGTGTGATGTCGTCCCACACAACCCTCGGCTTATCCGCTATGCCGTTAAGTCTGAGATATGTGCTGCATATTTTCAGAATAACGGGGGTGAGTATGCGCCTGTAAGCCTCCAGCTCGCTTGTGAGTATGTCTGCCTGCTGGCTCGACATTCTCTCGGTTGACGACCACGAAAGACCTAAAAGAAAAGGAGGAAGTCCTGTTTTCGCCACAACCTGTTCGAGCAGAATTCTTGCGGGCACCTCGCAGTCAAGTACCTGGTTGTCCGCGCCAATCGCCTTTATGCTTACATCGCCAACAGCGACAAAATCTCTCACGGGGCCGCCTGTTTTCATCGCTTCGCCCCATTCCTTTGCCACCTGCTGAGCGCGTTCTCTCGCGTAAGCCTTGTCCATGATATCGTTCTGCGGCTTGTATGTTACGGCGTAGCGCACATTACCTGCTCTTTCCCAGTTTTCGCCGATAGTGGTGAAAATTTTGGTGAGTATTCCGCTTACAAACGGAAGTCCCTTTAAAAGCGAAACGCCGCAGATGCTGTCGCCCTCGGGGTTGAGCACCGAGAGCAGTATGAGATTCTGATATTTAACAGGCTCGACCGCCCCGTACTGACCTGTGCAGACAAGCGTTTTCATTCCGTCGTCGCTCTTTTTAAGCTCGATGTTTCTTAAATCCGCGTTAAAAAGAGCCGCAAGATTTCCTCTTTTGTCCGTTACCATTTCACCCACAGCCGTGCCGTAGGTGAGAAGCTGCTCAAAATAAGACGAAATGAATTCGTGAATACCGTATCTGTTTGAGCCGACGGGTATTGTTTCAAAAAAGCTGTTGATTTTTTCTGTGTTCTTTTCGTCAGAACATTCTATCTTAAAGCCTGCTGTCAGGCGGACGAGCTTGTATATCGCCGCGTCGATTACGGGTATTGCCTCGCGCAGCTCACGGTAGAGATTTGTGTGTCCGTTAAGCGGCTGAACGCAGCCGTTTAAAAAGTTGAACGGATTGGGCTTGTATGTCTGCGGTACGGATATTGCCGTCTTTGCTTCGGAAATTCTTTTCAAAAGTCCCAATTCTGTTTCTCCTTCCTGTCAACACTCAAGGCGAAAAAATCACTCTCGGGGCTGTTCATTGCCGTGGCGACAAAATATCTCATGTCGTCCATGGCGTGGTCGTTTTCCTTCACAGGTGCGTCCCTGAGTGATTTATCGTCCCATCTGTATAATGAAAATTCTCGTATTATATCTTTGCATTCGGGGGAAATATATATTTCTTTCTTTTTCAGCGCGTCGGATACCTGTCTGATGCCGTCCGCGACATCGTTTCTGGCAGGGATAACGTTAAATTTTCCCTCGCGGCGTATGCACTGAATGAAGCTCGCCGCAGACGGGTCAACAATGACTGCTTCGATTTTTCTGCCGTCCGTCAGTTTTTTTAGGGCACAGTAGTGTTCGTAATCCGTTCTCTGCTCGCCCTCTCTGCGTGAGTCATAGTAGTATTCGCTTATTCTGTACCATTTGCCGCCGTAAAGCCCCCACAGACCTGCGGAGCAGGGATTCACCGTTCCGTAGTCGCATGAAACATAGTATTCCTCCGCCTCATAATCGGGCGGAGCTTTCACATGGATTCCTTCGCTGAACATGGGATAGACCGCGCCGTATGCGGCCACCCATTTCCCCTCTACAAAACGCTGATAAAACGCGCCCGAGTAAAGAGACTCGTAACGCTTTCTTATGCTTTCGGAAAGACCGGGGTTGTCGTTCATTGTGAAATGGAGATAAAGGCAGTTTTTCTCCTCGTGCTTTTTTATCCACTCGGTGTAAAACCAGTGCATGGGATGCTCGGGGTTGCAGTTAAACCACAGCCGCGAGCCCTGAAGTGAGCATCTCGCAACAGCCTGCTCCACAAAGGAGCGCGGCATGAGAGCCACTTCGTCAAGCAGAACGCCGCCCAGAGTCATTCCCTGAATAAGAGAAGCGGAGCCTTCGTCTTTTCCCCCGAAAAGATAAAAACGGTTTGTTCTTTTTCCGTAGGATATTTCAATGAAGTTTTTAGACACCTGTTCTTTAACGGTAAAACCTATGGAGGTGAGCAAAGGCTTCATCGGCACAATTAAATTTCGTTTTAAAGAAGCAATGGTTTTGCCGCAAAGAGCAAATGATGTGTCATTGAAATCGTAAAAAGACCAGATGATAAATGAAAGTGAAGTGCATACAGTCTTGCCCGAGCGAACCGCGCCGTCGCAGATGATGGCGTCCATGCTTCTGTATGGCGAGCTTTTGCTCCACCAGCTGAGGACGGTGAGCTGCTTGGGCGAAAACTTTTCAAAAACCGCCGCCGTGCTGTTACGCATCGAAATCCTCCTTCAATGCGGCGGCGCTTTTTTCAATAGCGTCATAAAATGCGGGTGTGTCGCTCACGCCCTGATTTGACGCAAGCTCCCACAGCTTTTCAACAGCCTTCTGACGGTCAAAAAATTTAATCTCCATTCCGCCGCCCTTGGGTCGCTTTATCTCGCTTATGTTCAGAAGGTCAAGATTTTCAATCTGCTCCGCGCTGAAATTTTCATCGCTGTGAAGCAGAAGCCGAAAAGCGTCTGCCGCCGAGCCGAACGCCAGAGTTCTCAGTCCGCTGACCACTTCGCTTTGGGTAACAGGCATGGAGGAATCCATTTTTTTAATCTCCGATTGAATATCGTTTCTGCATAAAAGTTTTGCAGCCGCTTTTTTGGCAAAAATACCGTAGCCTGCGTTTGCCGCCGCCATGCGCGGACTTCTGCTCTGGCAGTAATAGAAGCAGAATAATCTTTCCCTCGGTTTAAGCCCTGACTTCATTTGCACTCCTTTCATTAAAAGGTACTGAGTGTTAAGATGATACCTTTCACCTGTACTTCCAAAACCGACTTTTGTGCATAAAAAAACGGCAAAAACCTAGGTTTTACCGAAAAAAATTTTATTTTATTGTAAAACAGAGTGCAGATACGCACTTTTTTCAGTCTTTGGCACAGAGCTTTTGAGTTCACATTATATTCATAAAATATTCACCATTCGTATATTGCAGTCCTTTGCAAAGAGTGATATATTATCCGCGAAATCACGGAAGATGATTTCAGATTATTTAAATCAGGAGAGATTTATATGTCAGAAAACACAGATTCAACCGAAAGCATTCCCTTAGAAGCAACTGTTAATCCTGTTGAAGCACAGGCAGAGCCTGCTGACGACTACAGCACGGTCATTCAGAAAAATGTCGAGCATTACAAAGAGAGCTTTAAAGAGATACTCGAAGGTAAAAAAAGCTCAAGCTGGAACTGGTGTGCATTCCTTGTCCCTGTTTCATGGTCGTTTTACAGAAAAATGTACGGCGTAGGCTCAATTATTATATTGATAAACATGGCAATTTCAGCTTTTAACTTTTTAACGGCTGATATGGAGCTGGGGATTCTGTCCATGATTATCCGTGCTGTAGTGCTTATCGCAAATGCGGCGTTTGCGGTATATGCCGACTATCTCTATAAGATAAAGACTGATAAAATCATCGCCTCCGCCGAAGGCAAAAGCCCTGCGGAACGCAAAGAATATCTTAAAAAGAGCGGCGGTGTAAGCGTTATCGCCTGCGTTCTGGTACTGTTCTTTTATCTGCTGTTAATAAGCCTGGCTTTTGCCTATGTATGTTTATAATAACATGCTTTAAAAGTTTCACGAATTAACCGATCGTTTACATAATATTAACCCTTCGTATATTGCAGTCCTTTGCAAAGAGTGATATATTATCCGCGAAATCACGGAAGATGATTTCAGATTATTTAAGTCAGGAGAGATTTATATGTCAGAAATAACAGATTCAGATGACAGCATTCCCTTAGAAGCGACGAAACTCACCAACGATTACCGTACGGTTGTTCAGGAAAATCACCGTCATTACCAAAAGAGCTTTGAACGTATGCTTGCCAAAAAAAGCAAAGCAGGTATAAACATCGCGGCGTTCTTTTTACCTGTGTTATGGTCGTTTTACCGAAAGATGTACGGCATGGGAACAATAGCAATACTCATCTATGCGGCGGCTCAGGCTGCGGGTATCTTAACTGCCGATATGGACTCAATGGTACCGGCCTATATCATTCTCGGGGTAATGTTTACCGCCCGTCTGCTTTATGCAATCTTCGCCGATTATCTTTACAAGAAAAAGGTTGAAAGAGTTATCGCCTGCGCTGAAGGCAGACATCCAGCCGCGCGCAGAGAATACCTTAAAAGCCGCGGCGGTACGAGCTATCTTTCATGCGCCATAATGTTATACTTCTATGCACTGGCAGAGTATCTGCTCTACTTATTTGTGATACGTTAAATATAAAAATACCGCAGACAGGGTTCACGCCTTATCTGCGGTGTTCTTTTAATTCTGTTTTACAGGCTTTTTATCTATGACTACAAATTTATTTTCGGCGAGGGAGAGCATCGGTGCGTCGGATTTCGGATTGTCGGTGTAAGCGTTTCTGAATTCACAGTCGCCGACCACCTCTTTTATGCGTCTTACTTTTTCCTCACGCTTGCAGTTTTCGCCTGTGATTTTCCCTGTTTTCGGGTTCACTCTTGTGCCGAGGATTATCTGAACTCCGAGCTTTTCGAGAATCGGTCTTATCTCGAATTCGGGCGAAGCGGAGCACACAAGTGTTACCGCGTCATTTTCTGCCGGCTTGAACCATTCAAAAATTCTGTCCCCGTTCTTTTCCCAGAAAAGGGCTGCTTCTTTTTCGCCGTCAACGGATTTTAAAAAGCTGAAAAATTCCTCCTTGAACTGCGTGAGATTTATTTTTTTGAGGAAGAATTTTATTGCGCCCAGAATCTGACGGGGCAGATGTCTGATGATTTTTGGATGCCTTTTCATGCAGAAAAGCCAGAACGCGGTTGAAGAATCCACAGGGAAAACCGTTTTGTCAAAATCGTAAAGGTCAACCGTCATATAAGCTCACCGATTTCCTTTTTGCTCCCGTCAAGAGCAACTGTGACGGATTTTTCACCATAAACAAACTCAAATTCGCCTTTTCCGCAGGCTGTGAGCTTTGAAAGCGTGCCGTTTTTCCACTCAATGTCAACCTTGACGCCGCCCTTTGCGAGCAGTCCTTTTACAGAGCCGTTCTGCCATTCATCGGGAAGAGCGGGGAGAACGAGAATCCTGTTGCCGAATGACTGTAAGAAAAGCTGAGCTATTCCGCTGACCGCACCGAAGTTGCCGTCAATCTGGAAAGGCGGATGAGCGTCAAGCATGTTGGGATATGTGCCGCCTCTGCCCCTTGTCTGCGGATTCGGAATGTATCTGAGCTGATTTTTAATGAGCTTCAGGGCGTGGTTGCCGTCTCTGAGACGGGCAAAGAAGTTTATCTTCCAGCCTAGGCTCCAGCCTGTGCCGCCGTCGCCGCGCTTTTTAAGCGTTTTGATTGCCGCTTCTGTCAGTTCGGGAGTACGCTCAACATCAATAAGATTCGCGGGGAAAAGACCGTAAAGGTGTGAAACGTGCCTGTGCTTGATTTCGTCCTCGGGCTTCTCCTCATACCATTCAAGAAGTCTGCCGTCCTTGCCTGTTTTAAACGGAAGCAGCTTAGGCATAACCTCTTTTATCTCGTCAAGGAACGGGTCGCTGTCGCCTAAAATCTCAGCGCAGTTGAGAGCATTCTGGAGGTTGTCCTTGATGATGCTCATTGTCATTGTGGTTGTCTGGCTTACCGCGACCTCGTTGCCGTTTTCGTCAATGTATTTATTCTCGGGCGAGGTTGAAGGCGCGGCAATGAGATAACCGTCCTTGTCGGGCACAAGAATATCCACGCAGAATTTTGCCGACTCAAGAATTACGGGATATGCTTTATTCTTTAAGAATTCAATATCGCCCGTGTATTCATAATACTCATACAGATGCCTTGTGAACCATGCGCCCGCCATGTTCCAGAAAAGCCACTGAGCACAGCCCTGAACGGGATTTGTCATGCGCCACAAGTCAACATTGTGGTGGCAGGTAAAGCCCCTCGCGCCGTAAAGGCGTTTCGCCGTCTCTTTGCCCGACTCGGAAAGTTCCCCGATGAATTCATTGAGCGGCCCGCAAAGTTCGGGCAGGTCGCACACAAGCAGCGGCCAGTAGTTCATTTCGGTGTTGATGTTTACCGTGTAGTTTGAACGCCACGGAGAAACTTTCGCGTAAGTCCATATTCCCTGAAGCGTCATCGCCTGACTGCCCTCTCTTGAAGCGGAAATCGCGAGGTATCTGCCGAAGTTGAAAAGGAGCGCGTAAAGCTCAATATCGTTTTTGTTTCTGATGAATTCAAGCAGACGGGTTGATGTAACCGTGTTTTCCTTTTTGCCATCGCCTAAATCAAGGCATACGCGGTCGTAATATTTTTTATAGTCCGCGATATGCTCGGCCTTGAGCGTTTCGTAATCTTTCTCAGCCGCCGCTCTGACTTTATCTTTGCAAGGCTCAAAATATTCCTTGTCGGGGATCTCGTTCCACTTTTTAAAGCTGTCGTCAGCACCGAGAAAGATTGTGTAATAGCTCGCGCCGCTTATACGGACGCTGTTTTTGTTGAATTTTATCTTGCCGTCGGTTGCGAATTTTGCCGCCGCGCAGAATTCCATGCCGCGCTTTTCGCCGTCAAGATATTCATCTGTTCCGTCGTCGTGAATTTCTGACGGGCACAGACCTTTGAGGATGAGAAACTCGCCGTCGGTGAAAACTTCGTGCTTTATTTCATTCTTGAAAGTGAAGCTGTAATCGAGCTTTTCGCCGCCGTCAGCCGTTGTGTTTATAACGAGCACATCGGCAGGTGCACTTACAAATGCCTCGCTTTTTATTTCTGTGTTTTTCAGCTTGTAGTTTACCGTGTGAACCGCCGTCTTGAGGTCGAGCTGACGCTTGTAGTTTCTCGGCTTCAGACCGCTTTTTGATGAAATAATCAGCTTGCCCAGCGGCAGATAAAACTGGCTGTTGTGAGAGGTGAATTTTTCCTCAATAAGCTCCTGAGCTTCAAAGTTTTTGCCTGCGAGCGAAAGCTCACGCGCCTTTTTGAAGGTCTCGTAGGGGTCAGCGGCAAATTCAGCTTTTTTATCTGGATAGCCCGACCAGAGCGTGTCGAGGTTAAGTTCCACGCACTCAACGTCGGTTCTGCCGTAAAGTGCCGCGCCGAGACTTCCGTTGCCCAGAAGCAGAGAATGAACCCACGTTTTTGCGGGATGATTGTACCATAATGTATTTGAAGCGTTGGTCATTGTGTTCCCTCCGAACTGTTTTTTAAAATTATAACATTTTAAATAATATAAAGTCAATTATATAAACTTAAATCTTGCAATTTGAAAAATAATATAGTAAAATAACTCTAATATATTTTCGGAGATATTAAAATGTCAGATGTTCTTATTATCGGCGGAGGTGCCGCAGGTCTTATGGCGGCAGGCGTCGCCTCAATGGCAGGCAGAGATGTTGTTGTTCTTGAAAGGAATGACAAGCCTGCGCGCAAGGTTATGATAACGGGCAAGGGAAGATGCAATGTTACAAACAACTGTCCCTCTCTTGACGAGCTTATTGCCAATGTTCCAGTCAACGGAAGATTTCTTTACAGCGCGTTTTCACGCTTCATGCCGCAGGACACAATGGAGCTTTTTGAGGATATGGGCGTCGAGCTTAAAACGGAGCGCGGCAACCGTGTTTTCCCTGTGTCAGACAGAGCAGCGGATATTGTCGATGCTCTCACAGCTTTCGCAACGGACGACGGAGCAAAGATTATAAAAGGCAGAGCGAAAGAGCTTATCATTGAAGACGGACAGGTCAAAGGTGTGCTGACTTATGAGGGCGAAAAGTATTTCGCCGACAGCGTGATTATCGCCACGGGCGGCAAGTCCTACCCCGCGACAGGCTCAACAGGGGACGGCTATAAACTCGCTCAGCAGGCAGGGCACACTATTATCACCCCGAAGCCATCGCTTGTTTCACTTGAATGTCATGAGGGCTTCTGCACGGACTTGATGGGGCTTTCCCTTAAAAATGTTTCAATAAAGGTCAGCGACACAAAAAAGAATAAAATTCTTTATGAGGATTTCGGTGAAATGCTGTTCACTCATTTCGGAGTATCGGGGCCGATGATTTTATCCGCAAGCTCCCACATGAGAGAAATGGAACGCGGCAGATACGAAATCCATATCGACCTCAAACCGCGCCTGACTCTGGAGCAGCTTGACGCGAGAATATTACGCGATTTTTCAGAGAATAATAATAAAAATTTCATCAATTCCTTAGGCGGTCTTCTGCCGCGCAAAATGATTCCCGTTGCTGTGAAGCTCAGCGGAATAAAACCGACGGAAAAGGTAAATCAGATAACAAAGGAACAGCGTCAGAAGCTGGCGGCTGTTTTAAAGGATATCAAGCTGACCGTCAACTCCTTCAGCCCCATTGAGGAAGCAATCGTTACCTCGGGCGGTGTCAAGGTCAGCGAGATAAACCCCAAAACAATGGCATCAAAGCTCGTCGATAATCTTTATTTCGCAGGCGAGGTTATAGATGTTGACGCCTATACGGGCGGATTTAATTTACAAATAGCGTTTTCGACAGGTCATCTGGCAGGCGAAAATGTATAAACGGAGGAATAAATATGTCAGTTAATGTTGCAATAGACGGCCCTGCGGGCGCAGGCAAAAGCACAATCGCAAGAAGCGCGGCAAAGCAGATAGGTTTTATTTATGTTGATACAGGCGCGCTCTACCGCACGGTCGGTCTTTACTCTATCAGAAAAGGCTTTGACACAAAGGACGCTGAGAAAGTAATTTCAACCCTCGGCGATATCAAAATCACCCTCGGCTTCAAAGACGGCGAGCAGAGAGTTTACCTCAACGGCGAAGATGTTTCCGAGGCTATCCGCACACCCGAAGCGTCAATGGGCGCGTCAAATGTTTCTGCGATTCCCGAGGTAAGAGCTTTCCTTTTTGATTTGCAGAAAAACATCGCGAAAGAAAATGACTGCCTCATGGACGGCAGAGATATAGGCACGGTTGTTCTTCCCGACGCGCAGGTCAAAATTTTCCTCACCGCTTCACCCGAAATAAGAGCAAAGCGCCGCTACAAGGAGCTTATCGAAAAGGGCGCGGATGTTAAATATGAAGATGTGCTCGAGGATCTTATCAACAGGGATTATCAGGACACTCACCGTGAAATAGCTCCCCTCAAGGCTGCGGACGACGCTGTTCTTGTTGACACAAGCAACTACGATTTTGACGGAAGTCTCAACGCGGTTATTGCCGTAATAAAAGAAAAGCTGGACAAATAAATGGAACTTAAACCTAATAAATTTGCGCTCAACTTTATAAAATACAATAATCTTCTCATGCACATTCTTTTCAGAGTAAAGTTTGTGGGCAGGGAGAATATCCCCGACAGCGGCAATTATATTTTCGCCGCGAATCACATAACAATCCTCGACCCGTTTTATGTCGGTCTGGGCTGCCGCAAGGAGCTTTACTACATGGCGAAAAGCGACCTTTTCAAAAACAAGCTGCTCGCCGCGTTTCTCAGAAAGATGAACGCTTTTCCCGTTAAGAGGGATACCTCCGACAGAGCATCTCTCAGACGCGCGGAGGAGATTATCAAATCGGGCGGCTCTCTCGGAATTTTCCCCGAGGGCAGATGCAACCTTGACGCCGACCTGCCTAAAAGAGCAAAGGCGGGCATAGGCTTTCTTGCAAGCCGCTGCAAATGCCCCGTTATCCCGATAAGTCTTTATAACGAGAAAAAAGGCAGACTTTTTTCAAAGCTGACCGTCCGCTTCGGCGAGCCTATATCCTGCGAGGAAATGGGCATAAAAGAGACGGGCAGAAATGACTATCAGCAGATAGCCGATGTCATTATGGACAGAATAATCAAGTTGTGGGGGCAGGGCCATGCCTGAGATAATTCTTGCAAAAACAGCAGGCTTCTGCTTCGGCGTGAACCGCGCTGTTGACATGCTTTATAAAAAAGTTGATGACGGTGAAAAGGTCTGCACACTCGGTCCTATCATACATAATCCGCAGGTGATTGCCGACCTTGAAAGCAAGGGCGTTAAGATAATCAATGACCCGCGCGAGCTTCCAGAGGGCACCGACCTTGTGCTGAGAACTCACGGCGTTGAGCGTGAAATTCTCGACAGGCTCGATGAAGCAGGCGTGAGCTACTGCGACGCGACCTGCCCGTTTGTTAAGAAAATTCACCGCATCGTCAGAGAGAATTCTGACGAAAATACGGTCGTTTTTATCGCGGGCGACTCACAGCATCCCGAGGTCAAGGGCATAATGAGCTACTGCCGCGGCGAGATTTTTACATTCATAAATGCCGCCGAGCTTGAAAAAATCATCGAAAAATCCGACGATTTTACAAAAAATAAAATAATTTGCGTCGCTCAGACCACTTTCAGCATAAAAGAATGGGAAAATTGTTTAAAAAAAATAAAAAAACACTATACAAACGCAATTATTTTTGATACAATATGTAATGCGACTAATGAACGCCAAAGTGAAGCGCTTCGCCTTTCGGGCGAGTGCGACGCTATGATAATTATCGGAGGCAGGCAAAGCTCCAACACAGCGAAGCTCAAAGCGGTGTGTCAGGTGAACTGCCCCACTTATCTTATCGAAACCGCAGAGGAGTTACCGGAAATTGACCTTAGCGGCTTCGTGCGCATTGGTGTTACTGCGGGGGCATCCACCCCTGCCGGTATAATAAAGGAGGTACTATCAACCATGTCCGAAATTTTAAACGAACAGGAAAACGAAATCATCGAGGCTGCAGTGCAGGCTCAGACAGAGGAGGTGCAGGAAGCTGCTCAGCCGGCAAAATCTATTGACGAAATGGATTTTTCTGAGGCACTCGAAGAGTCTCTTAAAAATATGAACAACGACCAGAAGGTTCGCGGTATCGTTACAGCTATCTCAGCCGGTGAGATACAGGTAGATATAGGCAGAAAGCAGACAGGCTATGTTCCCGCTGACGAATACAGCGCAGACCCCACAGCCGACCCCATGAAAGAGCTCAAAATCGGTGATGAAATCGGTCTTATCATCATGAAGACCAACGATCAGGAAGGCACAATCATGCTCTCCAAAAAGAAATATGACGCTCAGGGCGCATGGGACAAGATGGCAGAGGCTCTTGACTCAGAAGAAATCCTTGAAGGCACAGTTGCCGAGGTTATCAAGGGCGGCGTTATCGTTGTTGCAAACGGCGTTCGCGTTTTCGTTCCCGCATCACTCGCAACAGCTTCCAAGGGTGATTCCCTTGAAGAACTCCTCAAGACAAAGGTTAAGTTCAGAATCATCGACGTTAACCGTCAGCGCAGACGTGCTGTAGGTTCAATCCGCAGCGTACTTAAAGAAGAGCGCAAGGCTAAGGAAGAGGCTTTCTGGGCACAGATCGAAGAAGGTCAGGTTTACGACGGAAAAGTTAAGTCCCTGACAAGCTACGGTGCATTTGTTGACATCGGCGGCGTTGACGGAATGGTACATATTTCCGAGCTCTCATGGAAGAGAATCAAGCATCCCTCAGACGTTCTTGAAGTTGGTCAGGATGTAAATGTTTTCGTTAAAGCAGTTGACAAAGAAAACAAAAAGATTTCTCTCGGCTACAAGAAGGCTGAGGACAACCCCTGGGAAATCCTTAAGAGAGATTATCCCGTTGGCACAGTTGTTGATTCAGAAATCGTAGGTCTTACCGCTTTCGGCGCATTTGCAACCGTTATCCCCGGTATTGACGGTCTTATCCACATTTCTCAGATTGCTAACCAGCACATCAAGCATCCCGCAGACGTTCTCAAGGTAGGCGAGAAGGTACAGGTTAAAATCACAGCTGTTGACTTTGACAAGAGCCGTGTAAGCCTTTCAATCCGTGAGCTCCTTGAAGCTGACAATGCTGAAGAAGCAGAAGAAGCTGTTGAAGAAGCAGCAGAAGAAGTAGCTGAAGAAGCTGCTGAGGCTGTTGAAGAAGCAGTTGAGGAAGCTGCCGAATAATCTGATTTCGGTAATCAAAACCTTATAAAGCAATTTAATCCGCTGTAACCTTTTATTTAAGGGCTATGGCGGGTTATTTTTTTGCGTAAAGCGTAAAATAATATTATTTTTCATTGATATATCCTTATATATATGTTATAATATTATGAATATTTATACATTGGGATATTCGCAGACTCATTTTCGGAGGGATTGTATTTTGGATTTTAAATATGAGGTTTCAATCGTCATTCCCGTTTACAATGTTGAAAAGTATCTGGAGCATTGTATTAACTCCCTTCTGGAGCAGACAATTGACAAATCAAAGATTGAGGTTGTTATGGTTGACGACGGCTCGACGGACAACAGCCCCGCCATCTGCGACAGATACGCTGAGCAGTATGATTTCATCCGCGTGTATCATATTGAAAACGGAGGAGCTTCCGCCGCGAGAAATTTCGGTATTGATAATTCTCACGGCAAGTATATTCTTTTCCTCGATTCCGATGACTGGCTGACTAAAAAATCAATCAAGAGCATCGTTTCGTTTTTCAATAAGCATTATGATGAAATTGACATCGTTACATACGAAGAGCTTCACTTCAAAAACGATGAAATCAAAAAGATTAACCATTACAGATACAATGTTGTAAACAAAACAGGCGTTTATGACCTGAACGACCCCGAGTATATGTATTTTGTTCAGACTCACATGAACATCTGCATTAAAAACCTCGGCGAAAATAATGTAAAATTCGATACCTCCATGATTTACCATGAGGATCAGAAATTTATCCTTTCCGTTCTTGCGGACAAGCAGAAAATCGGCTTCTGTGAAAAGGCAAAGTATATTTACCTCCAGAACGCCGAGGGCGCAAGCGGAATGAACAAATCCCACCCCTACTATATTTTTGACAAGACAATTGAGTTCTGGGAATCTTTCTTTGACACCGAAACAGTGCCGAAATATGTTCAGGCTTATTATATGAACGATTTCCGCTGGAAGATTCGTTCCGATGTTTTGTGGCCTTATCAGTATCAGGGCGAAGAATTTGAGAAGCAGAAGGACAGAATCATCAGCCTTTTAAAGCGTGTTGACGATGATGTTATCGAAAGCTTCCCGTGGCTTATCGCTTCGCACAAGGCTTATATCTATCAGCTTAAATACGGCGATAAGATGAAGGTGCTGACCGAGGAGGACAAATACTCCGTCTGCCTTGAGGACGAGCCCTATCTCAGCTTTGAAAAGATTGAAATCTACACCACCCGCTTCAAGGTTAAGGACGGTCAGCTTACTCTGATAGGCGTTGTGAAATGCCTTGCGGCAAACTTCACCGAGGATATACGCGCTCAGGCGAAGTTCACGGGCGATACTGAAGAAACCGTTGACCTTGAGCTGAAATATTCTTCATTAAGTCTCTGCGCGTCTCAGACAGAAACAAACAATTTCAAAATGTTTATAATCAAGCGTCCGTTAAAAGGACTTAAGCGCATCGACTTCACTGCTTCTGTCAACGGCGTGAATTATCCCGTTCATTTCACCTTTGCGGGTTCAACAAGTCCGTTCAACCGCGGCCTTAAAAGAATGGCTTACATCTGCGAGGGGCTTCATATCAGATACACTGAGCTCGGCGGAAAGGCATATTTCACTTTCAGAAAAGCGAATGTTTTCAACAAGCTTCATTCTCTTGCGCGAAATATCCGCTTCGCTCCCAAAATCGGTTACAGAAACACGCTCACAAGGCTTCAGGCTCCGAAATATAAAAAGGAACATAAAATCTGGCTTTACTGCGACTCGTCAAAGACGGTCAAGGACAATGCCTATTATCAGTTCCTCCACGATATTAAGAAAAAGGACGGCGTAGAGCGTTATTACATCTATAATTCGCAGACGGATATAAAGGGCTGGTTTGATGATTCACTCAAAAAGTATCTTGTTCCCTACGGCTCACTTAAGCACAGACTTTACGCCTTGAGTGCCGACAAATTTCTCACTTCTTTTTACGGTCTTCGTGATATGCTGTCTTATCCGTCGGGCGCGATGAAATATTTCTTTGACATGATAAACTTCGATGTCATTTATCTTCAGCACGGCGTGCTTCACGCTCATTTGCCGACGATGTATTCGCTTGACAGAATGATTCTTGACAAAGAGGTTGTTTCAACTGAGTTTGAGGCGCAGAATCTTGTGGATAATTACTGCTTCGACGAAAGCTTCCTCATCAAATGCGGAATGCCTAGATATGACCACATCGACACAACGAAAAAGGCAGAGAAAAAGATTCTTTTTGCTCCCTCATGGCGTAAATTCCTCGTTCAGTCAGACGGCAAGGGAAGCTGGAAGCCGAAAGAAAAGGTTTTCCTGAATTCCGAATTTTATAAGGTTACATCGGCGTTCCTTTCTGACCCGAGGCTTAAAAAGGCTCTTGAGGATAACGGCTTCGTGCTCGACTTCAAGCTTCACCCGAATTTCAGATTTTTTGATAAATTCTATGAGCTTGACGGCGAAACGGTGCGCCTTGCGGATAAAACCGTTGACGAATTTTCCTACAGCATTTTCATTACGGATTTCTCATCATTCGTTTTTGATTTTATCTATCTTAAACGCCCGATTCTCTACTTTGTTCCCGATAAGGATCTGTTCGACGCGGGACTTAACCATTACCGCGAGCTTGATATTCCGCTTGACGACGGCTTCGGCGAGCTTTCAACCACTCCCGAAAAGGCGGTTGACGATGTTATCGCTCTTATTGAGAATAACTGCACACCCGAAGAAAAATATGTTGAGCGCATGAACGGACTTTTCTTTGATGTGGAAAATCATGCGGAAGAGCTTTATAATTATCTTATGAAAGAATAAAAGGAAGTTTTAACTATGAAATTAGGTATTGTCGGTTTGCCCAATGTCGGCAAAAGCACACTTTTTAACGCAATCACAAACGCAGGCGCACAGTCCGCAAACTACGCTTTCTGCACAATTGAGCCGAATGTTGGCGTTGTAGCCGTTCCCGATAAAAGGCTTGATAAATTAACCGAGATGTATAATCCCGTCAAGACTACTCCAGCAACGATTGAGTTTGTTGATATCGCAGGTCTTGTAAAGGGCGCGTCAAAGGGCGAGGGACTCGGAAACAAATTCCTTTCCCATATCCGTGAGGTTGACGCGATAATCCATGTTGTCCGCTGCTTTATAAATGACGATATTATTCATGTTGATGGCAGCATCGACCCCGCGAGAGATATTGAGACAATCAACCTTGAGCTGATTTTCTCTGATATTGAGATTGTTGAACGCCGCCTTGACAGAAGCACAAAGGCTATGAAGGGCGACAAAACTCTTGCCAAAGAGGTTGACTTCCTCAAACGCCTTAAAGAAGCTCTCGAAAACGGAATCCCCGCGAGAAATGTTGAATGCGACGAGGACGAGCAGGAGATTATCAACACAACGGCTCTCCTTACCGCAAAGCCTGTTATCTACGCCTGCAACATGAGCGAGGACGATTTTGCCAACGGTCTTGACTCAAATGAGGGTTACTTAAAGGTTTGTGAAATTGCCAAGGAAGAAAACGCTCAGGTGCTTCCCATCTGCGCCGAGCTTGAGGCTGAGATTGCCTCCCTTGATAAAGAAGAAAAAGAAATGTTCCTCTCCGAGCTTGGTATTGAGCAGGGCGGTCTTGATTTGCTCATTCAGCGCAGCTACGCTCTTTTAGGTCTTATCTCCTATCTCACCGCAGGTACTCCCGAGGTAAGAGCGTGGACTATCAAGGACGGCACAAAAGCTCCGCAGGCGGCAGGCAAGATCCATTCCGACTTTGAGCGCGGCTTTATCCGTGCCGAGGTTATCGCCTTTGATGACCTTATGGCAAACGGCTCCATGGCGGCGGCTAAGGAAAAAGGACTTGTCCGCAGCGAGGGCAAGGAATATGTTATGAAGGACGGAGACATCGTTCTCTTCCGCTTTAATGTCTGATACTGTAGTATGATTAGAGTAAATGAAATTAAAATCTCTGTCGATAAAGCCGATGCCGATTTGAATTTTTACGCCGCAAGGGCGCTGAAAATTCCCAAAGAAAAAATCACATCGCTTCAGATTGTTAAAAAATCTCTCGATTCGCGCAAAAAAGACAGCCTGTTTTTTGTCTATAGTGTTGATATCGAGGTTGACGGAGACGAAGAAAAAATCCTCACAAAATCAAAATATAAAAAAGCGTCTCTCGTTGAGCCGTTTTCCTACTCAGTTCCCGAAAACAAGCGCACAGGTTCTTTCCGTCCTGTTGTCGCGGGCTTCGGTCCGGGCGGTATGTTTGCCGCGCTGAATCTTGCGAGGGCGGGCGCCTGCCCGATAGTCCTTGAGCGCGGAGCTGATGTTGACACCCGTCAGAAGGATGTCGATACATTCTGGAAAACGAAGAAGCTGAATACGAAGTCGAATGTTCAGTTCGGCGAGGGTGGTGCAGGCACATTTTCGGACGGCAAGCTGACCACGGGCATCAAAGACCCGCTCTGCCGCCAGGTTGCGATTGATTTTGTTGAGTTCGGCGCGAATGAAGACATACTTTATTCGTGGCTTCCCCATATCGGAACAGATAAGCTCTGCTCCATTGTTAAAAATATAAGAAAAGAAATTATCCGTCTCGGCGGCGAGGTTCGCTTCAACTGTACACTTACCGATATTTTTGCGTTCAACGGCGTTATCCAGGGCGTAAGCTATGAGGACGAAAACGGCGAAAAGCGCGACATTGAAACGGACGCGCTGATTCTTGCCATAGGTCATTCTGCGAGGGATACCGTTGAGATGCTCTACAATAAGGGCATCAAGATGATGCAGAAGCCGTTTTCGGTTGGTGCGAGAATTGAGCACCCGAGAGAGATGATAGATAAAGCGCAGTACGGTGATTACGCAGGGCATCCTGCTCTCGGCGCGGCAAGCTATAAGCTGTCGTGTCATCCGCAGGGCGGCAGAGGAGCTTATACATTCTGCATGTGCCCGGGCGGCACGGTTGTTGCGGCGGCGAGTGAAGAAAACACGGTCGTTGTAAACGGAATGAGCTATCACGCGAGAGATGGCAGAAACTCAAACTCTGCGCTTCTTGTAGGCGTTGAGCCCGAGGATTTCGGAAGTGAGCATCCGCTTGCAGGTTTTGATTTACAGCACGAAATCGAGCACAAAGCCTTCACTCAGGGCGGCGGAGATTATTCCGCTCCTGCTCAGCTTGTGGGCGATTTTCTCAACAATAAACCGTCAACAGCTTTCGGCAATATTGAGCCGACCTGCCCGACGGGCGTTAAATTAGGCGATATAAGAACGGTGCTTCCAAAAAAAGTTACCGATATTATGGCGGATGCCATTGTTAAAATGGGCACTCAGCTTAAAGGCTTTGACAGACCGGACGCTGTTCTGACTGCTCCCGAAACCCGTTCGTCGTCCCCTGTCAGAATTCTGCGCGATGAGTATTATCAGAGTGTGAGCCTTCGCGGACTTTACCCCTGCGGCGAGGGCGCGGGCTACGCGGGCGGAATCGTATCATCGGCGGTTGACGGAATCCGCTGTGCAAACGCAGTTCTCAGCGGCGAATATCTTAACTGGTTCGTTACAGAAAATTGAAATAAACTTACATTGAAAGGTGGTGAAATAAATGGAACAGTTTAACGCATTCATTCAGCAGCTTGTGGATTTCATAACTAATTTTGCAGCGATATTCAACAGAATCCCCTGGGCTGACATCATCAACGGTCTCCTTGCAAAAATCATGTAATTATCGGGCAGAAAACAGTTAAATCCGCGGCGGAGAAGTTAAAAGCTTCTCCGCCATTTTTTTGTTGACAAAACCGCCAAAACAGAATAGAATTGTCTTAAAGGAGGAAGCCTTATGTTCAGAAAAATCATTTCAGTTGTTTTGTGTACGGTTATTTCTCTTTCATGCGTTATCCTTGCTTCTGCAAAAGATGACGGTGGTGCGGTTAAGGGCAGACCTGTCTCTGACGGCGGACTGACAAGAATCGTTTATTATGACCAAAACGGGCAGAAGGTTGACATGAACGACGCGGGCGGTCTTTTCACCGAAGACAGCTTTGTGAATTACAGCTTTCCGAAAAAATATGACGCGAGGGATTACAATCTTGTTACAGGCGTAAAGGATCAGGATCCGTTCGGCACATGCTGGGCATTTTCGTGCTGTTCAGCGGCGGAAACAAGCCTTATCAAGCAGGGCTATGAAACCAAAAGCAGTGTCAACCTATCCGAAGCGCATCTTGTTTATTTCACAGGCTTCTCCACAGATTCGGGCGCAGGCACGCAGGCAGAATATGACGAGCTGAAAATGTCCGATATTTTCAACAGCGGCGGAAGCTCTATTCTTACTGACACAACGCTTGCAAGGGGTTCGGGCTTCGCCAAGGAGTCAGCTTTCCCCTACAGCACCGATGAATCAAAAATGCACTTTTCAAATTCAGATAAATACAAATGCGATTATCAGCTCGTTTATTCACAGACTCACGTGGATTTTTCCGTAGAATCCGCAAAGAAAGATATTCTTGAGTACGGAAGCATTATGATGTCATACCACGGCGAGCGGACAAGGTTTTACAATAATTCAAAGGACGGCTACTGCTATTACTGTCCTCTTTCGCTTGTAGATAATCACAGCGTTACGGTTATCGGCTGGGACGACAGCTTTTCTGCGGATAATTTTCTCAATAAACCCGCAGGCAACGGCGCGTGGCTCGTTAAAAACAGCTGGGGAACAGACTGGGGAGACAGCGGCTATTTCTGGCTTTCATATTACGACCCGACCATATATGATTACACCGCTTTAAAGGCTGTTCCCGCGGGAAGCTACAGCAAAATATATCAGTATGACGGAAATGTCTGCCTTATGACGCTTGAATCTGACGGCAACGGCTCAATGGCAAATATTTTCACATCAGAAAAAAGCGGCGAAAGCGTTGCTGCGGCGAGCTTTACGCTGAGCTATCCTGTGTGCTATTCGGCGAATGTTTCTCTTTACACAGGACTAAAAAACAACACCGACCCCACAAGCGGAACGCTCCGCGAAACGCAGAGCATAGTCTGCAACTCTCAGGGTTATTATGTTGTTGATTTCAACAATACATATTCCGTTAAAAAAGGCGAAAAGTTTTCGGTTGTCGTTACGCTTATAAGTTATACGGATTTTCATCAGGTTCCTGTCGAGGGCGGCTCCGACAGCGGACTGGGCATGGATTTTAAAATGTACTCGGATTCCAATCAGAGCTTCGTCAATCTCGGCAGCGGCTGGGAAGATGCAGGCGCAGAGGGCTACAACAATGTTCCCGTTAAGGCGCTGACCGTAAACAGTGAGGAGATTAAGAGCCTTGCGATAAACACCTTGCCCGAAAAAACAAAGTATTATGTCGGCAACCGTCTTTCAACTGACGGGCTTTCACTTGTCGCCACGCTGAAAAGCGGCAAAAAGAAAATAATCACAGGCGGTTTTTCCTGCAATACAGATAAGCTGACATCCGCGGGAACGAAAAATGTTACCGTAACATACATGGGCAAGAGCGTTACATTCTCTGTAACGGTGAGCAAAATGCCTGCTGACGCAATCAAGGGCATACAGGCTGACAATGTTTCAATCAACGCAAAGCAGAGCGGAACTATCCCCGTAACCGTAAAGTCGGACGGAAAAGCAAAATATGAAATCACTTATATTTCGGGCAACGACAGCTCTGTTTATGTCGATTCCGACGGCAACTATTACGGTATAAGGCGCGGCTCGTCAACCGTAACCTGCATCGCCGCCGACGAATACGGCAATGTTTTCACCGACACCTGCACCGTAACTGTCAATTATACATTCGGTCAATGGCTTATCATTATTCTTCTTTTCGGCTGGATATGGTACATATAATCTCTGATTATTTTAATATTAAGGAGTTGTTTTTATGAGCATTGTCAAGGAGTATTCTTTCCCCTCGGTTTCTGAATTAGGTGATATTTATGTCCGCTGCTGGCTGCCTGAGGACGGCAAGGTCAAGGCTGTTTTTCAGATGGCTCACGGCATGGCGGAGCACTGCGACCGCTATGACTGGTTCGCTCAGAAGCTCTGCGACGCGGGTTACGCCGTTTTCATCAACAATCATCTCGGTCATAAGGGCTCTGTCAAAAATGACGATATGCTCGGCTTTTTCGGTGAAAAGGACGGCTGGCTGAATCTTGTTGAGGATATGCGCAAGACCACCGAGCTTGCAAAAAAAGAATTTCCCGACCTGCCGTTCATCGTTTTCGGCCACAGCATGGGCTCTTTTATCTGCCGCGCTTACACAAGCAGATACACCGACATTGACGCGGCGATTTACTGCGGCACAGGCGGCCCCAATCCCGCGGCGGCAATGGGAATCGCAGTTGCCAACACAATCGGCAAGGTTAAAGGCGTAATGTACAGAAGTCCGCTTATCGACAAAATGGCGTTCGGTGCTTACAACAAACGCTGCCCGAAAAGAACGCCCTTTGACTGGCTGACAAAGGACGAAGAAATTGTTGACAAATATATTGACGATAAATACTGCGGATTTATGTTCACAACAGCAGGTTACAGGGATTTATTCAGCGCGCTCGGTTATGTTTCAAAGACGGAATGGGCTGAAAGAGTTCCGGAGAAGCTTCCGATTCTTATTGTTTCGGGCGCGGAGGATCCCGTCGGAACATATGGCGAGGGCGTTAAAAAGGTATATGAAATGCTCAAGGTAACAGGACACAATGATGTTGAAATGAAGCTTTATGAGGGCGACAGACACGAAATCCTCAACGAGCTTGACAGAGACACAGTTGCGGCAGATATTATCGCATTTGCCGATAAATACGCAACTAAATAATTAAAAAAATTCGGGACACATCTGATTTGTCGGATGTGCCCCGTTTTTCTGCTTTATTACGGAATCGGAATAACACTGAAGCTGTGTATGCTTTTGTCAGACTTGAAGAAATTGACTATATCCTCGGTCTTGACATTGTACGGCACCCTTATCGAAACGCTGTATGATGCGCGTCCCTCGCCGCGGGCGTCGATTTTTATTTCATCTGTCTGAGCTTTCCATGAGTCCGTCTGCTTGAAAAATTCGGGTCTGAATTTTTCGTCGTCGGTTGTCTCAAACTGCAATTTTACTGTCGTGAGCGCGTCAGTGCCGATTTTGAATTTGTGCATGACAAACTGAAGCACTGCGATTATTGCCGTCGCAAAAAGACCGATAGGATACATTCCCGAGCCGATTGCAAGGCCTATGCCTGCGGTCGCCCATATGCCTGCGGCGGTAGTGAGTCCTTTAATCGTGCTGCCGTTTTTGAAAATTACGCCTGCGCCCAGGAAGCTGATGCCGCTGACAACCTGAGCCGCAATTCGCGCAGGGTCGGCTCCTCTTATTCCGTTGAAAAATTCTCCTGAAAGATTTGTGAGGTCAACGAACGCGTATTTTGAAACAATCATCATCACCGCTGACGCACAGCAGACGATAATATGTGTCCTTATGCCCGCCTCCTTTAGTCTGCGGCTTCTTTCAAGACCTATGCAGGCTCCGCAGGCGCACGCCACAACAATTCTTATGAAAAAATCAAGGCACTGTGCCAGCGAAAACTGACTTGTGAAATATTCAACCAATAACATCGTCGCACTCTCCTTTTAAAATCATTATATTCATCAATATTATGTGTGTGATTATATTGCCATTAAAACAATGCACACCTCTTGATTTTAATATTGATATGTATTATAATATAAAAATCATATAATGTAAAGTTATATTTTTTATTGCATCTATAAAATTTTCTTATACAGGCGGTGCGTGCGATGATTGACAATAAGCTGTATTCCCTTTTAAAAGTGTATGAAACAAGAAGCTATGTTGCGGCGGCAAAACAGCTTTCTGTAACTCAGCCTGCCGTCAGCCAGCATATAAAAGCTTTGGAGCAGGAATTTAATGTTAAAATTTTTGACCGATGCAACGGTCAGCTTGTTGTAACGAAGCAGGGAGAAAAGATTGTGAAGTGCGCTCAGAAAATGGCAGGGCTTTACAATGTGCTTGTGCAGGATCTGAACAACAGCAAAAACATGATAAACCACCTCACCGTGGGCGTAACGCATACCGCCGAGAGCAATCCGATTGCCGAAGCACTCGCCAAATACTGCGCTCAGGATGTTGATACGAGTATAAAAATAATTACAAACGATATAAGAAATCTTTATAAAATGCTTAAAACCTACGAAACGGATTTAGCAATTGTTGAGGGCAGAATTTCCGACCCGTCTATCCGACATCTTCTGCTTGATACCGACTATCTTGTCCTTGCTGTTTCACCGAATCACCCGTTCGCAAAGAAAAGCATGGTTACTCTTGACGAGCTGAAGAAAGAGAGGCTCATTTTAAGACTTCCCAATTCGGGCACGCGAAGCCTTTTCGCCGCTCATCTTGAAAGCAACAACATGAGCATCAGCGATTTTGATGTTATCCTTGAGGTTGACAACATCGCCACAATCAAGGATTTGATAAGGCGCGATTTCGGCGTTTCAATTCTATCAAAAAGCGTTTGCCTCGACGAGCTTAAAAAAGGCAAAATGGCAGTTCTGCCCGTCGAGAATCTGAGCATGATAAGAGAAATCAACATCGCCTACCGCGCGGATTTCACTCAGTTCGATGTTCTTCACAACATTGTCAAATACTACAACGAAACACTTAAAATATATAAAAAGTAAGAGGTAAATATGAAAAAATCTGTTATCGGAATACTGGCTCATGTCGATGCGGGCAAAACCACACTTGCGGAGGCCATGCTTTACACCGCGGGCAATCTGAGAAAGCTCGGCAGGGTTGACAACGGAGACACAGCCCTTGACACCCATTCCCTTGAAAAAGAGCGCGGAATAACAATTTTTTCAAGCCAGGCTGTGCTGAATTATAAAAATTCCGTGTTTACGCTTCTTGATACTCCCGGTCATGTGGATTTTTCCGCGGAAACGGAGCGAACTCTGCGCGTGCTCGATTATGCCGTGCTTGTAATCAGCGGTCTTGACGGCGTTCAGGCTCACACAAGGACGCTTTGGAAGCTCCTTGCTCATTACGGAGTGCCGACATTTATATTCATCACCAAAATGGACTTCGCGCGCAAAAGCCGCGAGGAGCTTATTGACGGACTGACGGAAGAGCTCGGTGAGGGATTTATTGATTTTTCGCCCGACAAAACGGAGCAGAGAAGCGAATCAGCCGCCATGTGCCACGAGGAGCTTTTGGAAAAATACCTTGCGGACGGCGAAATCTCTGACGAAGATATTATGAAAGCGGTCAAAAGCCGCGTGATTTTCCCGTGCTTTTTCGGCTCGGGGCTCAAGCTTGAGGGCATTGAATATTTCCTCGACTCTCTCGATAAATATATTATTCCCAACGAATATCCCGACGCTTTCGGCGCAAAGGTGTTTAAAATCAGCCGCGAGCAGGGGACGCGCCTTGTGCATATAAAAGTAACAGGCGGCAAAATTAAGGTGCGCGACAGTGTAAAAAGCGGCGACAGAGAAGAAAAAATCGGTCAGATAAGAATTTACTCCGGCGCGAAATACACAACCGCCGACGAGGTTTCGGCAGGCGAAATCTGCGCTGTTGCAGGGCTTGAAGCTGTTGCCAACGGGCAGGGACTCGGCTTTGAAGCGTCGGGCGCAAAGGCTGTGCTTGAGCCTGTTATGAATTACCGCATAGTTCTCCCCGAGGGCTGCGACCCTCAGACGATGATGCCGAAGCTCCGCATTCTGGAAGAGGAAGACCCTCAGCTCAGAGTTACGTGGAACAGCCACCTGCAGGAGATTCATGTGGGGCTTATGGGCGAGGTGCAGACGGAAATCCTCAAAAGTCTTGTTTCAGAGCGTTTCGGCGTGGATATCGAAATCGACTCGGGCAGAGTTCTTTATAAGGAAACAATCAAAAACAGGGTTGAAGGCGTTGGCCATTATGAGCCGCTGCGCCATTACGCCGAGGTACATCTGATTATGGAGCCGCTCGAGCGCGGAAGCGGTCTGAAATTTGAAACACTTTGCAGTGAGGACAGCCTTGACCGCAACTGGCAAAGGCTTATTCTCATGCACCTTAAAGAAAAACAGCATTTAGGTGTGCTCACAGGCTCGCCTGTAACGGACATGAAATTCACCCTTGCCGCAGGCAGAGCACATATAAAGCACACGGAGGGTGGCGACTTCAGGCAGGCAACCTACCGCGCCGTGCGCCACGGACTCATGAACGCCGAAAGTGTGCTTTTGGAGCCTTATTACAGCTTCCGCCTTGAAATTCCGCCCGAGCAGCTCGGCAGAGCGATAAACGATATAAGAATGAAAGCAGGCACATTTGACCCTCCCGAGGATTCGGGCAGTATGTCGCTTTTAAAGGGCAGAGCACCTGTTACGGCACTGAACGGCTACGCTTCTGAGGTCGCCGCTTACACGGGTGGCAGAGGACGCCTTTTCTGCGAAGTTGCGGGCTATGACGAGTGCCACAATGCTCAGCAGGTCATTGAGGAGATGAATTATTCCCCCGAGGCTGACCTTGAAAACACACCCGACTCCGTTTTCTGCGCTCACGGCGGCGGCTTCAATGTCAAATGGAGCGATGTTACCGAGTACATGCACCTTGAGCCGTGTATCAAAAAAGAAAAGCCTTATTCTGCGCAGGTCAATCACCGCAACCTGCACATTGCCGACAAAGAGCTTGAAGCGATTATGGAACGCGAGTTCGGCAAGGTGAAATATGACCTCTACCGCCCCAAAAATCAGCCGCAGAAGCAGACGGAAAGAATAGTAGATTTTGAAGCGAAAAAGCAGTATGTTATCGTTGACGGCTACAATGTAATTTTTGCGTGGGACGATTTGAAGCAAATGTCTGAAATCAGCCTTGAATCCGCGCGTGAGAGGCTTATGCAGATTCTCTGCAATTATGCCGCGTTCACAAAGTACAATGTTGTGCTTGTCTTTGATGCTTACCGAGTGCCCGGCAACAGAACAACACGATTTGATTTCCACAATATCCATGTTGTCTATACAAAAGAAAGAGAATTAGGCGATGTGTATATTCAGAAGCTCATTTCCGAAATCGGCAAAAATGAGCACGTCCGCGTAGTAACCTCCGACGGACTTATCCAGCTTTCCGCTGTAAAGGCAGGGGTCTTGAGAATGTCCGCAAGGGAGTTTGAAGAAGAGGTTGACAGGGTACACGAGAAAATCGGCGAGATGCTTTACAGAATGAGAGACGAAGCACCCGAAATTCTTTTCGGAGATATAATCGACAGACACAAAAAAGATGTCTGATAATATTGACTAAACGGAACTAAGGCATTATAATATCTTTAATTTATTTTTATGGTGAGCAATCACCAAATAACTATTCGGAGGAATAAACAATGTCCAGAGTTTATAATTTTTCAGCAGGACCTTCCATGCTTCCCGAGGAAGTTCTGAAAAAAGCGGCAGCAGAGCTGCTTGAGTACAAGACCACAGGTCAGTCAGTTATGGAGATGTCTCACCGCTCAAAGGAATTCAAAGAAATCATCGACGAGGCAGAGGCTCTCGTTCGCGAGCTTTACAAAGTGCCCGATAATTACAAGGTGCTCTTCCTTCACGGCGGCGCTTCAACCCAGTTTGCCGCAATCCCCCTCAACTTTATGAACGGCTCAGGCAAGGCCGACTATATCGTTTCAGGTCAGTGGGGCAAAAGAGCTTATGAAGAAGCCTCCCGTTACGGCGATGTAGTTATCACCGCTAACTCAGATGATAAGAATTATTCATACTTCCCCAAGACAAAGAGAGAAGATTTCAGACCCGACGCCGACTATGTTTACTACTGCATGAACAACACAATCTTCGGCACAAAGGCTCCCTATATCCCCGATACAGGCGATATCCCCCTTATCACAGATGTTTCATCATGCTTCTTCTCACAGCCGCTTGATATTTCCAAGTTCGCTGTTGTCTATGGCGGCGCTCAGAAGAATGTTGCCCCCGCAGGCGTTGTTATCGCTATCGTTCGTGAGGATATGCTCGGCAAGGCAAGAGACATCACTCCCAAGATGCTCAACTGGCAAGTTCACGCTGATAACGGCTCAATGTATAACACTCCTCCCTGCTACATCATCTATATGTGCAAGCTCGTTCTTGAGTGGATTAAAGAGCTCGGCGGCCTTGAAGAAATGGAAAAGAGAAACATCAAAAAGGCAAAGATTCTCTATGATTTCCTTGACAACAGCAAGATGTTCTCAAGCACAGTTGTTCCCGAGGACCGTTCTCTCATGAATGTTCCTTTTGTAAGCGGAGACAAAGACCTCGATGCAAAGCTCATTAAAGAAGCTGCTGAGGCAGGTTTCATCAACATCAAGGGCTATAAGACAGTCGGCGGCATGAGAGCGTCAATCTACAACGCCATGCCCATCGAGGGTGTTGAAAAGCTCGTTGAGTTCTTAAAGAAATTTGAAGAAGAAAATTCATAATTCCCGAAAGGTACGATTAAAATGTTCAGTATTTTAACTCTTAATAAAATTGCCGCCTGCGGAACAGACAGATTTACCGCAGACTACACATACGGCGCGGAGATTGAAAATCCCACCGCTATTATGGTTCGTTCCGCTTCCATGCACGATATGGAGCTGAGCGCGGACACAATCGCAATCGCGAGAGCCGGTGCGGGCACAAACAACATCCCCGTTGAAGCCTGTGCGGAAAAGGGCGTTGTTGTTTTCAACACTCCCGGCGCAAACGCAAACGCTGTTAAGGAGCTTGTTATCTGCGGTCTTTTCATGGCTTCAAGAAAGGTTGCCGCGGCTGTTGACTGGTGCAAGACTCTCAAGGGCGAGGGCGAAAATGTAGGCAAACTCGTTGAAAAAGGCAAATCAAATTTTGCAGGCCCCGAAATCGGCGGCAAAACCCTCGGCGTTGTCGGCATGGGCGCAATCGGCTTCAAGGTTGCTCAGGCGGCTGAGGCTCTCGGCATGAAGATTGTCGGCTTTGACCCTTATCTTTCTGACGCTGTAAAGGCTCAGCTTTCCAATGAAACAGAAATCGTTGACGATATCAACGACCTTTTCAAAAAGAGCGATTATATCACGCTTCATCTTCCGCTTCTTGATTCAACCAAGAACACAATCAACAAAGAAACTCTTGCTCTTTGCAAGGACGGCGTAAGAATCCTCAACTTCGCGCGCGGCGGACTTGTTGACAGCGATGCGATGATTGAAGCTCTCGGCACGGGCAAGTGCGCGGCTTATGTTGTTGACTTCCCCAGCGACGAAATGATAGGCGTTGACGGCGTAACAGCTATTCCTCACCTCGGAGCTTCCACTCCCGAAAGTGAAGACAACTGCGCTGTTATGGCGGCTGACCAGCTTATGCTTTATATCGAAAAAGGCGAAATCAAAAACTCCGTCAACCTCCCGAACCTCACAGGTCTCGGCGAGAAAGACGGCAAGCGTGTATGCGTTATCTGCAAGGAATGTGCTGTTGGCGCAGTCAAAGCGGCTCTCGGTGAGAACGCGAAATCCGCGGCTAAAAAAGGCTACGGCTATGTTGTGTGCGACGGCGCTGACGAAGCAAAGCTTGACGGCATCGACGGAATAATCAAAATCCGCGTTATTTAAAATATATTTTTACATTCAAACGGCGCAGGCTTTCTGTGCCGTTTTTTGTTGACTAATTTTGCGTGAAGCGTTATAATATCAGACGAAAATATAACCGAAAGACGGAGATAATATGAAAAAACAGTGCGAGGGCTGCTACAAGCGGTTCGAGATAATAAGAGATACTTCTGTTCCCATTTCGCCCGACCTCAAAGCGCCGAGCGAGAGCATTTACTGCCCGTGGTGCGGACGCGAAAACGGTCTGATTGAAAAGGGCGCGCTCATCAGCACACGCAGATGCGTATCGGAAAGTGAGTTTTGACATGAAAGAGCTTCTTGAAAATTACTTTGCCGCTCACAGGCGCGAGCTTGTTGAAAGCGTAGGCGAGCTTGTGAAAATTCCGAGCGTACGCGGTGAGACCGAGGACGGCAAGCCTTACGGCGAGATGCCGTTTGCCGTGCTCTCCAAAGCTCTTGAAATTGCCGACGGCTTCGGCTTCAAAACGAAAAATTATGACGGCTATGTCGGCGCAGTGGATTTCAACGAAAACGAAACCAATCTTAATATTTTTGCTCATCTTGATGTTGTTGCCGCAGGCGACGGCTGGCACACTCAGCCTTACGAAATGACCGAAAAAGACGGCGTGCTTTTCGGCAGGGGCGTCAGCGACGATAAAGGCCCCGCAATGGCGGGTCTTTACGCCATGAAAGCAATACGTGATTCCGGCATAAAGCTCAGCAAAAATGTCCGCCTTGTGCTTGGCACAGACGAGGAATGCGGCAGCAGCGATTTGAAATATTATTTTTCAAAGGAAAAAGCCGCTCCATGGTCGTTCACGCCCGACGCGAATTTCCCTGTTACCAACGGCGAAAAGGGCAGATTTTCAAAGAATTTCTGCAGTGAATACAACGATAACTCACCTGCCTGCTATGTTGAAAAAATCTACGGTGGCGAGGTCGGTAATGCTGTTCCGTCAGCCTGCGAGGCTGTTGTTCGCGGACTGAGCGATGATGAAATAAGACTTTGCGCTGACGAAATCAGCCGCACTACAAAGGCCGATTTTGAAATTGACGGCGGCAAAATAATCTGCCGCGGCACTTCCGCTCACGCGTCGCTCCCGTTTATGGGCAACAATCCAATTACCGCGATGCTTGCGCTTCTTTGCGCTCTGCCGCTTGACGAATGTGAAAGCACCGAAAAAATACATTCTCTCGGCAGACTTTTCCCTCACGGGGACTGGCTGGGCAAGGCGTTCGGAGTTGAAATGAGCGATAAGCTCGGCGAGCTTACCTTAACGCTTGATATTATCCGCCTTGAAAAAGGCAGGATTTCGGGCTTTTTTGACGCAAGAACGCCCATGCTTGCCGACAAAGAAAATTGCGCCGACAAAATCAAATCGGTGCTTAACAACAGCGGATTTTTGCTCGAAAATAACGATATAATTCCTGCTCACTATGTTGACGAAAGCTCGGATTTTATTCAGATTCTTCTCAGAAATTATGAGCTTTTCACGGGCGAAAAGGGCAGCTGCATTTCAATGGGCGGCGGTACTTACGTTCACAATGTTGAGGGCGGCGTGGCTTTCGGAGCAATTAAAAAGGGCGTCAGCACAAATATGCACGGTGCTGACGAATTCATGCCCGTTGACGATTTGATAACCGCCGCAAAAATTTACGCAGGCGTAATTTATGATTTGTGCAGATAGGAGAATATTATGAAGCTTGAAGAAACAACCGTAAATAAAAATTATATCTATAACGGAAGAATAATAAACCTGCGCCGTGATGACGCGCTTCTGCCCGACGGCAAGCCCTGCATAAGAGAGGTTGTTGAGCATAACGGCGGCGTCTGCATTGCGGCTCTTACAGATGACAATGAGCTGATTTTTGTCCGTCAGTTCAGATATCCTTATATGGACATTCTCCTTGAGCTCCCTGCGGGTAAGCTCGAAAAAGGCGAGGACGCTCTCCCCGCGGGCAAGCGTGAGCTTCTTGAGGAAACGGGCTTTGAGGCTGAGGAGTATGAATTCTTAGGCAAGTTCTATCCCTCCTGCGGCTACACCGACGAAATAATCTGGCTCTATCTTGCGAAAAATCTCACATTCAAAGGTCAGAATCTTGATGAGGACGAGTTTATCAACCTTGAAAGAATACCGCTTGAAAAAGCTGCCGAAATGGTTATGAACAATGAAATTCCCGACGGCAAAACTCAGGCGGCAATCCTCAAAACATATTTAAAAATAAAGGACGGCGTGAAGTAATGAAAAATATTATTCTCGCCTCGGGCTCTCCGAGAAGGCGTGAGCTTCTCACCCTCGGCGGTGTGGATTTCACGGTTAAAACCGCTGATACGGACGAAACCGTTTCACCTGACCTTGCGCCCGATGAAACGGTTAAGATTCTCTCAAAAAGAAAAGCTCTCGCCGTGGCGGAGCTTTGCCCCGACAGCATTGTTATCGGGGCGGATACGGTTGTCGCTGTTGACGATAAAATCCTCGGCAAGCCGAAGGACAGAGACGAGGCGTTCTCCATGCTTTCCTCCCTTTCGGGCAGAAGCCATTTTGTCTATACGGGAGTTTTCATCACGGACGGCGCAAAGGAAATCAGCTTCTGCGAGAAAACCGAGGTTGAGTTCTATGAGCTGACCGACGGTGAAATAGAAAGCTACATCGCAACGGGCGACTGCTTCGACAAGGCGGGCGGCTACGGAATACAGACAAACGGCTGCACACTCGTTAAAAGAATCGACGGTGATTATTTTAATGTCGTCGGTCTGCCTCTGGCGGAAACGGTAAGAAAGCTGAAGTTGTTTGGTTAAAACCATGTGTTATGCAGGGGACGACTTCTGCCTTCGCTGGTAGGGACGATTCGCTCGTTTTGATATAATCGCATAATTACCCCCTCAGTCAGCTACGCTGACAGCTCCCCAAAGTGGCGCCTTATTGCCTCTCTCGGGGGAGGTGGCAAAATCTCCGATTTTGTCGGTGGGGGTTGAAATAGATAAAAGTGATGAAGTGATTCTTTAGGGGCGATTACGATTACTCTACGACAGAACGCATACCGTGATATAAAGTTATGACAAAGCTTCAGCATTGTTCTCACAGATTGAAGATTATAGCCAAGTTACCCCGAATATAAAAATAACCGCTGCCCTTTCGGACAGCGGCTTTTTTATCGCTTATGTAAGATAAATCTCTATCTTATCAGCCGGCTGCTTTCTCAGCTTTCTTAGCTTCTTTTTCAGCCTGCTTTGCTGCTTTTTCAGAGTCCTTGATTGACTTCCACTCATTGTACCAGTCAGCAGGATTGAATACCTCTGTGTAAAGAAGGTTATCAATGATGTTGTCGATGTCGATGAGAAGTCTGATCTGAGCCTTGATCCATTCCCAAACTCTCTCAAAGAAGTTGGGCTCATAGAACTTAGCTGTAACAACAGCGTCTTCTGTGCGGAACTGGTTAAGATAAACTTCGGGCTCTTCGCTTCCTTCAGGATTTGTAACTACGCAGTCGCCCTGAATCTGAACCATAACGCCGAGAGGCTCTTTTTCATGATAATTTTCAACTTCCCACTGATCAGAAACGTTGATATAGAGCTTGAAGAGCTCAACTTCTTCCTGATTGAAGAGGTACTTTGCAGGAAGACTTACTACAAGGTTTTCTACGGATCCGCCTGAAATGAAGCATTCATCGGGATTCATGTTGAGTGTAACGCCTGCTTTTTTAGCTGCGTCTGTAAGAACGATTGCGTCCTCGTATGTGCCTTCTTCTTCCTCAGTGGGGGGAGTGATTGTAGCACCGTGCATGGGGCCGAGTGTTTCGTTGAAAGCAAAGAGACCGACGGGGAATGAAAGAACGCCGTTGGGATCTACACCTGCAAGGTCTTCCTCAGATGCAAGAGACTTGAGAACGAATGTGAATGAGGTTAAATCGCCGGGATTTGCCTGAATGTCTTCCTTAGCGCCGAAATAAACGTCGTTGTTTGCAATTTCATATGCAAATGCAGCGGATGTGCATGACAACGCCATTAAAAGTGCAAGAAAAACTGCCAATACTTTTTTCATGATGAATTTTCTCCTTTCGCACAATGTGCGTATAATTTGCAGAGTTTCACAACTCTACTTTAAATATTATGATAGCACACACTTTTTGCTCTATTTTTCTAATTTGGAATTATAATTTATTTTTTGATAGAAAAACAAATGTTTATTTTGTGAAAAGTAAATAAACAGTACTTCCGAAAATCGCTTTATCTCAATGCCTGCATAACGGTGTTGGCAACAATTGCCGCCGCCGAAAGGCCTGTGCCGCCGTTTTCCACCACAACGGCTATTGCGTAGGGCGTGCTGTCGCTCTGAGAGTAGCCGACAAACCACGAATGAGGCTGTCCCTCGCTGAGCTCTGCCGTGCCCGTTTTGCCGCACATCTGGAGCCCCGGAAATCTGCCGTCGCCGTAATAATCCGTAATATCCGAGCGGAGCATTTTGCCGAGCTTATTCGCTGTGTTTGTGGTAAGGGTGATGTTTTCGTTGTAAATCGGAACAGTCTCTTTCTTTGAGCCCTGCGGCGATTCAATGTAGTCAATCACATACGGCGTGAGGGTAAGGCCGCCGTTTGCTATGCAGCCCATGACCGACATCATGTGGTAGGGGTTGACAAGGGTTGTGTATTGACCAATGCCCGCCCAGCCGAGGTCGGTTTTTGTTGTGCCCGAAACATTGAGCCTTGACGCGGACGGGGTTGAAATTCCGTCAACCTTCAGCTTTATGTTGAAGCCGAGCTCGCGCGCGGTGGCGGTGAGTTTTTTTGCGCCGAGTTCATTTGCAATTTCGGCAAACGCGCTGTTGCACGAGCGGTTGAGAGCCTGCTGGAAATTCACTTTATGGTGAACATCGTTGCAGATAACCGTGCCGTCGCCTGTTTCATATTCACCGTCGCAGTCGAAAGTCCTCGAATCAATATCGGGAATGTTCTCAATCGCGCTCGCGGCGGTAATAACTTTGAAAATTGAACCGGGTGTATAAAGCCCCGAAACCGTCCTGTTGAGATAAACGCCCTCATAAATCGGGTTTTCGTCAATATCCGACGGCTTGTTCTGCGGGTCGTATGCGGGCGCGGAGGTCATGCAGACTATCTTGCCCGTTTTGTAGTTGTAGGCGCAGACCGTGCCTTTTCTGCCGTTGAGGGCGTTGTAGGCAACTCTGCAAACCTGAGCGTCGAGCGTCAGATGAATATCGTTTCCTTTGCCGTACTGAACGATGGAGGCTATGCCGTTAATCGGGCTGTAGCCGGCAAGCTCATTTCTGTAAGCATACTGAATACCTGTGGAGATGTAGCCGTTAAGGTCGCCGACGGCGTGAAGCGTCGCTTTCCTTATTATAGAGTCTCTGTTATATCGGCGTGTTCCGTTGTCGGTAACCGCAAGTGCAACTCCGTCGCGGTCATAAATATCGCCGAAGGTCGAAACAGTGCCTGTGGTTGAGTAAAGGTGCTGATTTGCCCTGCTTGTTGCCCATGATGAGCCGTGAGCGATAAAGCAGTAAATAAGAATAATAAGTCCAATGAAAAATCCGATAATAACCGCAAACAGCGCGTAAGCTCTTTTGGTGGCGTTATCCATTCACATCACGCCTCCTTTTAAAGCTGATAGGAATATCCTCGGGGTAAAGCGGTCTGTCGGGAAGAATTGTTTTGGACAGCTTCGGATATGTGTGAATATCTGCCGACTTGATAAACGCGAGCATACCCCACGAGCAGAGCATGCTTGTGCCGCCGCGGCTGATAAACGGGAGCGTAACACCCGTGAACGGGAGCAAATCCGTAACGCCGAAAACATTCAGCGACATCTGGAAAAGCAGCATTCCCGACGCGGCGCAGGCGACTATGGCGTAAAATGCCGAGCGTGTGTTCCTCGCTGTTTTGATAGCATAAAAAACGAAAAGCGCAAATGTAACAACAACCGTGCCCGCGATTATGAAGCCCCATTCCTCGCAGAGCATGCCGAAAACCAAGTCTGTAGATGCGGCGTAGGTGTATTTTAACATACCCTTGCCTATGCCGAGCCCGAAAAATCCGCCGCTCGCGGAGTAAATGAGCGTTCTTGTCTGCTGCATTCCCTTGCCGTACATATCGTCCCATATATGGCGGTATGTTTCAAATCTTGCGGCAACGGTGGATTTGAACATTATAACCATCGCCGCGCCGAGGACAGCTATGGCGCAGACGAGAGCGATTGTTCTTATGTCGCCCGAGCGCATGAACGCGATTATAACGAATGTAAAGAAAAACACAAGAGCCGTGCCGAAGTCTCTCATAAGGAAAAGAAAACCGACGCAGACAATGGCAAAGGCGATGTATTTTGTGATGCTCTTTGTCATCTGGAGCTTGTCAAGCGTTGCGCCGCCGACGAAAACGAAAGCGATTTTGACTATCTCAGACGGCTGAATTGATATGCCCGCAATTTCTATCCAGTTAAGCGTTCCGTTTGTCGTTTTGGCAAGGACGATGTTTAAGGCGAGGATTCCCACAGCGCAGACCGCAACGGGAGTTCTCAGCTTCATGACAATATCCGTTCTTCTTAATATCGCAAGCATGATGATATAGACTATCAGCCCGAGACCGATTGCTATTCCCTGCTTCATGGCGTAGTTTTCGCTTATGCTCGCGCAGATTGTCATGCCTATCCCCGAGAGGAAGAAGCCCATAAGCTCAAGCTCAAGGTGGCGTATCTGAAACGCAATGCTCGCAAAGATGGCGTATATCCACTCAACGAGAATGAACGCGCCGATTGTTGCGGCGGCGATGAATTTAAACTCGCCGTCTTCAAACACAACAAGGCTTGCCGTAACGAGCTGAAAAACGGTTATCAGCAGCATCGGCGGAAACCAGTTGAACGGTTTTTGAGTTGTGTCAATCATTCGCTTCACCTCCTGTTAAATTATGACCTTATAAGATTATAGTCTATTCACTCAAAAAAATCAAGCGCAGGCGGCTTGACTTGTCTTTTTTAAAAGAATATAATTTTTCTGAAGTGAAATTTGTATTATTGCAACGATTGAGAGGTATTTTTATGCAGAATATTTTTGATTTTTTCAGCTCCGCCGAGCTTGCACAGCATGATGAATATGACTGCCGTGAGAATTGCTCTATGCGTCTTTTTGACGGAATGAGCGCAGAACGGTTTGACGGATATATCGCTTTTCTTGAGAATACGGATTTCTGCGTTTTGCAGAAAAGAGAGCTTGACGGCAATCTTTTTGCCGCGCTTAAAAGTGAAAAAGAGCAGGTAAATGTGCTTTTCACTCCCTGCAACAGCGAAATGCGCGTAACCGTCAGCGAAAAAGACCAGACGCCGAATTTTACAAAACCCGAGTGCAAAGGCGAATGTGAAACGGTGTTTTACGGCTTTGAAAACGACCAGACCATGATTGACTGCGGAATGTGCCTGCTGATTCAATGTCCCGATTACAGCTTCTTTGTTGTTGACAGCGGTCATTATTTTCAGTTCAACGACAACGACAGGATTCATAAATTCATGCGCGACAGAACTCCCGAGGGGCAGAAAATTGTCGTCAACGGCTGGCTTATCACTCACGCGCACACCGACCATATTTCAAAGCTGATTGATTTCCTTAAATATAACACGGATGATGTTGTGATTGAGGGCTTTTATCAGAACCTTCTCTCTGAAAATTACGACAAGTGCAGCGACAATCACGAGGAGCAGGAAATGGCGATAAAGCTGTTCAATATTCTCGAAAAATATCCCGCTCCCGTCTATAAACTCCACACGGGCATGAGATTTTACATCAGAAATCTCGCGTTCGATGTTCTCGGCACTCACGAGGACATTTACCCCGAAAAGATTACGGATTACAACGATTCTTCCTGCATTGTGATGGTTGAGGCGGAGGGCTCAAAGGTGTTTATCCCGGGCGACGCGGCTGTTGCGGCGAGTGTCCGACTTGAAGAAAGATTCAGCACCGCGCTTAAATGCGATGTTGTGCAGGTTGCTCACCACGGGCATACGGGACTGAGCAAAAATCTTTATGAGCTTCTCGGCGCGGACACAGCCGTTTTCCCCGTTACGAGAATTTTTTATGAGGACGACATGGGCAAAAGAGAAGCGAATCAGCGCATAGCCGAGCTTGCGACTCACTGCCTTGTTACAGGCGACGGCACGGTATGCGTTCCTCTGCCTTATAATAAGGAAACAGTTTACACACTGCCCGACGAAACCTTTGAGGACTTCGGCAAAATTGAAAGAGTGTGGAAATATACATATTCCGACGAGAGAATGACCGAGCTTTATGAGCTGTTCCTTTCAAACGGCGGCAATCCCGACAACCTCCTGCTCCCCACAAGTAAGTTCGGCTGGATAGAGCCGAAATAAATCTTACCTCTTCACATCTTCACTATTACTTATAACATAAAAAGGCCGCCCCGAAAATCGGAGCGGTCAGTTATATATTTACTTTGAATTATGCGAAGAGACCCTTGAAGAAGTTGATGATCATCTGGAAGAATGAAACGATAGCCGCGATAAGTCTTGCGAACCATGACTGTGATGCGCCGTCGATTGAAACGCTGCTTGTAACATCTGTAAGGCCGCTGCCGCTGCTGATTGCGCAGTTCTCAACATCAAGAGTGATGCTGTAGTTGCCTGAGGGAACTGTGAAGGTAGCTGTTGCGATTGTGCCTGCCTTTGAGAAAGTCTCGGTGTTTGCATAGCTGATTTTGCAGGTCTTGGGATTTGAAACGCCGCCTGTAACGCCTTCGGCAAACTTGATGGCTGTGCAGGTTACGCCGCTGGAAACAGCAAATCTGCAGTCAAGTGAGTTGAATCCGCCGCTCTTGAGCTTGAGCTCGTATGTAACTGTGTTGCCGTTTTTGGATGTTTCTTCAAGTGCGAATTTGGGAGCGTCAACCGCTGATGCGCTGATGAACAGGAATGAGCAGGCTGACATAAGGGTGATGAGGCACATAACCAGTGCGATTATTTTTGAAAGTTTCTTCATAAAACTCTCTCCTTTTTAAAAATTTTACATATGTATTATACAGGCTGAGTCGTAAAAAGTCAATAACAAATCGCTATTTGGTGAAATATAGTCAAAAATAAGGAATTTGTTTTTTATCTTTTTTTGACAAAAGGGTTGAAAATATTGATATTATGGGTTAAAATATCCTTGAGCATATACGGCATTGACCGTATCGAATTAAAAATCGGAGGAATAATACTATGGTATCAGCAGGCGATTTCAGAAACGGTATGACTTTTGAAGAGGAAGGCAACGTGCTTCAGGTTGTTGAATTCCAGCATGTTAAGCCCGGCAAAGGTGCCGCTTTCGTCAGAACCAAAACTAAGAATGTTCTTACCGGTGCAGTAGTTGAAAAGAGCTATAACCCCACCGCTAAGTTCCCCACAGCTTATATTGAAAGAAAGGATATGGAATATTCCTACAGCGACGGCGATCTCTATTATTTCATGGATCCCGAAAGCTACGAGCTTGTTCCCATCAATGCAACAGACCTTCCCGAAACATTCAAGTTCGTTAAGGACGGCATGACCTGCAAGATTCTTTCTTACAAAGGCAAGATTTTCGGCGTTGAGCCCCCCACGTTCGTTGAGCTTCAGGTTACAAAGACTGACCCCGGCTTCAAGGGCGACACAGCTACAAACGCAACAAAGCCCGCAACTGTTGAAACAGGCGCGGAAATCAAGGTTCCCCTTTTCATCGACGAGGGCGAAATGATTCAGATCGACACCAGAACAGGCGAATATCTCGGCAGAGCATAATTGCGCGACGAAAGGATGGCAATGAATATGATGACAGTTACCGAAAAAGCGGCATATCTCAAGGGACTTGCAGAGGGACTTTCTCTTGACGAGAGCAAACCCGAAACAAAGCTCATCAAGGCTATGATTGATGTTATTGATGAAATGGCTCTTTCAGTTGCCGACCTTGAGGACGATGTAGATATGATCGTTGACCAGCTTGACGCTGTTGACGAGGACCTTTCCGAGGTTGAGGATTTCGTATTCGGTGAGGACGATTTTGACGATGAGTATTCATCATGCGAAGGCTGCCCCGGCTGCGGCGGAGACGGAGACTATTTTGAGGTTGAGTGTCCTGCCTGCGGCGAGGTTATCTGCCTTGACGAGAGCATGCTTGACGAAGAATCCATCGAATGTCCTGCCTGCGGCGAAACTCTTGAGTTCGATTTCGACGAAATCGACGAGTTTGACGACGACGAGGAATAATCCACGATTCTGACCATATCTGTTGCGGTGCCTGTCTTTACGGGCACCGCATTTTGTGTTTTTTATATTTCCTTTGTTAAAAATTACCAAAAGAAAAAGAAGGATTTTACAGCTTGATTTTTTATGTTTTCCCCATAAAATGCTCGATTTTCAGTGTTAAAATTCAAAGATTTGTTAATAAATTATAAATTTTTTTGCAAAATGACTTGAAAATGCGTCTTAAATTGTGTAATATGTATATCGTCGGGTTGTCATATTGTCTAAAAGCACAGTAAGACAGTAAGATTTCTATTTAAGGAGCGGTTGTTTATGTCAAACAGACTTTTTCAGGGAGTAGTTCATCAGATGCGCGGAGCAATTGACAGAGCTATAGGCATAATTGACGAAACAGGTACGGTTATTTCCTGCAGCGACCTGGGCAGAATCGGCGAGGTTAACGCCGCCGCGGCAGCCAAGGCGTTTCAGGACGGTGAAAGTGTAATATTTGAGGGCTTCACCTATAAGACCTTCGGCAATCAGGTTCACCCCGAATATGCTGTTTTTGTTGACGGTGAGGACGAGCAGGCAAAGAAGTTTGCAGATCTGAGCGCCGTTACTCTCGGCAACCTCAAGCAGTATTTTGACGAAAAATATGACAGAAGTATATTCATTAAAAATGTAATTCTCGATAACATCTTACCGGGGGATATTTATCTTAAGGCACGCGAGCTTCGCTTCAACAGCGAGACTTCCCGCGTTGTCCTGCTTATCCGTGTTCCCGACCAGACCGACGCCTCCACATTCGATGTTATCCAGAATCTTTTCCCCGACAAGACAAAGGATTTTGTAATCAACATAAGCGAAACAGATATAGCACTTGTTAAGGATATTAAAACGGGTATTGCTCCCAAGGATATTGAGAAGCTTGCCCGCTCAATTGCGGATTCCCTTAACACAGAGCTTTATACTCACGCGGTTATCGGCATAGGCACACCCGTTGTGGGCATAAGAGACCTTGCAAAGTCATTCAAGGAAGCTCAGGTTTCCCTTGAAGTCAGCAAGGTGTTTGACACTGAAAAAACAATTGTCAGCTATGACAGTCTCGGCATAGCAAGGCTTATTTATCAGCTCCCGACAACACTTTGCGAGATGTTCCTTCACGAAGTGTTCAAGATGGGCTCTATTGACAGCCTTGACCATGAAACACTCTTTACCATTCAGCGTTTCTTTGAAAACAACCTTAATGTGAGCGAAACCTCAAGAAAGCTTTTCGTTCACAGAAACACCCTTGTCTATCGTCTTGAAAAAATCAAGAAGATAACAGGCCTTGACCTCAGAGAATTTGACGATGCAATCGTTTTCAAGGTCGCGCTCATGGTTAAGAAATATCTTGACGCCAACCCTGTTAAGTATTGATGTTTCGCGTGCTTTCAGTCATTTAGGAAAGGACAGGTGAAAGACCGGATGATTGAGTTCAAAAATGTATCAAAAGTTTATTCAAACGGAACAAAAGCTCTTAATAATGTAAACATTAAAATCGAAAAAGGCGAGTTCGTCTTTGTCGTCGGCGCTTCGGGCGCGGGCAAAAGTACATTCTTAAAGCTCATGATGAGAGAGGAAGTTCCCACATCAGGCTCCATAAGAATCAAGGACTACGACCTCGTTAACATGAAAAAAAGACAGATACCCTATTTCAGAAGAAATATGGGCATCGTTTTCCAGGATTTCAGACTTATTCCGACAATGGACGTTTATAACAATGTTGCGTTCGCAATGCGTGTTGTAAGCGCGAGGAAAAAGGAAATCCGCAAGCGCGTGCCGTATGTAATCAGCATTGTCGGTCTTGCCTCAAAGGCGCGCTGCATGCCCAACGAGCTTTCGGGCGGCGAGCAGCAGCGTGTTGCACTTGCGAGAGCACTTGCAAATAACGCCGAAATCATCATCGCTGACGAGCCCACAGGCAACGTTGACCCTCAGATGTCAATGGAAATTGTGGAGCTTCTCACAAGACTTAACGAGGCGGGCACAACCGTTATCATGGTTACTCACGCTCACGACCTTGTTAAAAAATTCAATAAGCGCGTTATCGTGCTTGAGTCAGGTCAGGTAGCTTCCGACGGAGTTGTTGAAAACGGCGATATGCCCGAGGCTTCAACGGCGCATCTTCCCATGGCTCACGCAAAGACGAGAACGGGCTTCAGACGCAGACACGGCACAAACGGTACCCAGACAGCCGCATTCGAGGTTGAGGAGCCGATTGTTCCGACAGAACCCGTAATTAAAATTGAAGATGAGACTGAAACAGCAGAAGCGGTTGAGGCTGTTGAGAAAACAGTTGAGGAAGCGGTTGAAGCTGTACCCGCAAAGCCTAAAAGAGAAATTCCTGTTGACGACGCTTATCTTGATTCCATTCTCGGCGACAATGAAAACTACAGGCTCTATCTTGAATCTGTAGAGAAGGGTGGTGCTGACGAATGAGAAGAAGCTTCGGTTATCTTACAAAAGAAGGCTTCCGCAACATCTGGACGAACAGACTGATGTCCATCGCTTCAATCGCGGTTCTTCTTTCATGTCTTATTATGATAGGCTCCGCTTTCATGGTGCTTATGAATATTCAGCGCGTTATTGACGATATTGAGGATATGAACGTAATCGTTGTTTATGTTCAGTCCGATGTTGACGAAGCGCAGACAAAATACCTCGGCGACGAGCTTAAAAGCCTCAAAAATGTTGCAAGCGTTGAGTTCGTAGATAAAGATACAGCCTTCAAGCAGCAGATAGAGGCAATGGGCACTAACGCCGATTACTTTGAGGACGCTGAGAATGTTCTGCCCGATACTTATAAAGTAACGGTAGATAATATGGAACAGTTTGACAAAACCTCAAGCGATATTTCAAAAATCAGCGGTGTTGAAAGCATAAGAGACAACAAGGATGTTGCTATTGCACTTTCAAGAATCCGCTCCTCGGTTTCCTACATAAGCATAGGCATTATCGTTCTGCTCATGCTTGTATCACTTTTCATCATTTCCAATACAGTAAGAATTACCATGTTCAGCCGCCGCCTCGAAATCAGCATCATGAAATCTGTCGGCGCAACCAACGGATTTATACGCTGGCCGTTTGTTATTGAGGGCATTCTCCTCGGCATCATATCGGCGTTTATTTCCCTCGGCGCGGTGTGGGGCATTTACGAGGTTGTCAAAAGGTCAGTCGCGTCAATGCTCGGCAACATAATGGGCATCGGCAAAAGTCTTATTGAGTTTAAAGAATATGCCCTGCTTCTGCTCGCCGCGTTCCTCGCCATAGGTATTCTTTCGGGTGTAGTCGGAAGTATGGTTTCAATCAGAAGATATCTTAAAGAGCAAGGAGGAGTAATTGATGAAAACAGCGAACTTTAAAAGATTAACGTCTCTGATTCTCGCAATGGTTCTTTTCTGCTCCTGCGTTATTACAATCGCACCTGTTAAAAGCAGCGCCGCAACACTTGCAGAGCAGAAAGCGGCATATAACTCGAAAATTCAGAGTGCTGAATCTGAAATAGCAAGGCTGAGAAAAGAAAAAGCTCCTCAGCAGGCTATAGCAAACCAGCTTGAGGCTCAGCTTAACGATCTGACTAATCAGTCATACGTTATTCAGTGCGAGCAAGCGAATATAGACAAAGAGGTTACATCTCTCACAGCAGAGATTCAGAAACTCAACGCACAGATTAAAGAAACAGAAGAAAATCTTGTTGAAATGAACGAAAATATTGACGAAACCGTTGATGTTTTCTGCCAGAGACTTCGTGTGAACTACATGAACGGACCTACATCTTACCTTGATGTTCTTCTTAATTCAAAAGATATTTCAAGCATGCTCAATCAGCTTGAGCTTATGAAAAGAGTTACCGACAGCGACCAGAAGCTTGTTGATAAACTTAATTCAGAAATTGATAAAGCTGAAAAATTAAAACTTAAGCTTAAGTCAGACAAAAATGACGCTGAGCTTAAAAAGACAGAGCTCGGCGCGAAAAAAGTTGAGCTTGACGCTTCAAAGGCAGAGTATGACAAGCTCATTCTCAGCGCGGAAGCAAAGGCGGAGGAAGTAGGCCGCATCCTTTACGGCTTCAACAGCAAAATTGAGGCTCTGCACGAGGATGTCAGCGTCTATAAGAACGAGCAGGCAAAGATTGACAAGGTTATCAAGGCGGAGGAAGCCAAGAGACAGGCGGCTTTGAGAGCGGCACAGGAAGCAACCCGCGTTACAACTCAGAAGCACGCAAGCTCAGGCGGTTCTTCAAGCTCAGGCGGTTCATCAGGCGGCGGCTCAACCTATATTTCAACAGGCGGCAGCTGGACATGGCCTGTACCCGCGGCTTACATCAGCTCTTATTACGGATACAGATCAGACCCCGCAACGGGAGCCACAAAATTCCACAGCGGTCTTGACCTTGCCGCAGCCTCAGGCTCAAGCATTTATGCAACAAGGTCGGGCACTGTTCACGCGTATTACGGCAGTACGGGATACGGCAATTATATCCTGCTTTACCATGATGACGGCACATCTTCACTTTACGGTCATTGCAGCGGATTCGCCGTTTCCGACGGTCAGCATGTTTCTCAGGGTCAGGTAATTGCCTATGTAGGTTCAACGGGCTATTCAACAGGTCCTCACTGCCACTTTGAAATAAGAGACTCGGCAGGCAATAAGCAGAATCCCTTGAATTACGTTCATAAATAAACAACCCTTTAAAAGCAGTCGGCCTTGTGTCGGCTGCTGAACTTATAAGATACTAATATTAGATAAATTCTGACTTTTTTCGGGAGCTTTCTATGAATAAAAAAATCTCTCTCGGCGTTGCCGTTACAATGATTATCGCTTTTATCGCCGCAACCTTTGCCATTACAATGTCAGTTTCTCAGCGCATTTACAACAGGCTTATCGGCAATTTGCAGGACAGAATGTCGTCATATACGCTTGTTGATGAGCTTGACGCTATCGTGCAGAAGAATTTTTACGGCACGGTTGTCAATGATTCGCGCAACAGCGAAATGCTCCGCGGATATGTTGACTCCCTCAATGACCCGTCAAGCTGCTATCTTTCAAAGTCGGCTTATGCCGCGTATGTTGCCTCAATGAACGGCGAAATCAACGGAATAGGCGCGAGCGTTGCGCTTGACTCAAAAAGCGGCTATCTTACCGTAACATCTGTTTTTGAGAATTCTCCCGCCGCCTCCGCAGGCATAAAGGAAGGCGATCTGATCTCGGTTATCGACGGCGAAACCGTTACCAAAAAGAACTACGCCAAAATGACAGAAAGTCTCAACGGCAGTAAGCTGACGAGCGTTAAAATAACCTATCTCCATAAAAACAAAGCAAAAACCGCTTCGGTTATGATGGGATATTCCGCAAAATCCGTTTCCTGCAAAGAGAATGTTACAACCGCTTATATTAAAATTGACGGCTTTTACGCCAACACCGCAAAACAGCTTGATGAAATTCTCAAAGGTCTTTCAGAAGAAATCACATCAATCATTTTTGATGTCAGAGGAACGGCGAGCGGCACAATTAAATATACAACTGACACATTAAAACTGATTGTTCCCATGGCTAACGAGGGGAGCGGCGCGCTTGCGACGGAAATTGACAAGAACGGCGAAAAGACATATTACGCGTCGAATTCCGAGAGCCTTTCGGGCTATTCAATCGTTGTGCTGACCGATAAGGAAACCTCCTGCTGCGGCGAGCTTTTTGCCTGCGATTTAAGAGATTTCGGCATGGCGGCGATTATCGGCGAAACGACAAAGGGCAGTGCCGATGTTCATGAAGCGTTTTCACTCAGCAACGGAAGCGGCGTTGTGCTCACCGTCGCGAAGGTTTACCCATATATCACCGAAACCTTTGACGGCGTGGGAATTGAACCCGATGTGAAGGTCGAAAACACCAACGAAGTTGACGCTCAGCTTCAGAAGGCAAATGAATATCTTGCAAAAAAATAAAATACTTGCAAAATTAAATATTATGTGTTATACTCCAATTTGATAGTTACTATCAAATTGGAGCGTTTTATTATGGGAACAGAAAAATCATATCACACAAAACAAAAGGACAAGCTGCTTTCACTCTTTCAGACGGAGCCCGACAGGTGCTTCACCTCAAAGGAAATTATTGAGAATAAGGAGCTCGGGCTGAGCGAGGCCACGGTCTATCGACTTATCTCTCATTTTGTCAAAGAGGGCAGGCTCAATAAATTCAAGGGCGAAAAGGGCGCGCTGTATCAGTTCAACCATTGCTCGGGCTGTACTCATTTTCACATGAAATGCCTTGAATGCGGCGAGCTTTATCATATTGACTCGCCCATGCTCAAATCTGTTGAGGACAGCATCGCCGAAAGCTACGACTTTTTTGTCGATAACACCAACACCACCCTTTACGGCTACTGCAAAGGGTGCAGAAAGGCGAAAGAATGAAGCGTTTAGCCGCATTCCTCCTTTGTGCTGTTATGATTTTTACCCTTGCTTCCTGTTCCGCTCCTAATATTAACAACGAAAAAATCAGCATAATTTCAAGCGTGTTCCCGTCATACGATTTTGCGCGGCGGATTGCAAAGGGTGTTGACGGCGTGAGCGTTTCAATGCTCATTATCCCCGGCACTGAGCCTCATTCGTATGAGCCGAGTGTGCGCGACATGGCGCAGATAAAGGAAAGCTCTCTTTTCATTTATCTCGGCGGTGAGTCCGATGAATGGGTGGAATCGCTCATTGAAACATTTGACGGCGATGAAATAGACACTCTCAAAATGACCGACTGCGTTCCGCTCCTCGACGAGGAGGAGAAAGAGGGTATGCAGAGCGGTGAGGAGGAGCATCATCACGATGCCGCCGCTGAGGGTGAAAAGGACGAGCACGTCTGGACTTCGCCGAAAAACGCGGTTCTCATAAGCGAAGAAATCAAAAACCGTCTTTGCGAAATCGACAAGGAAAACGCCGCTGCTTATAACGCGAATTTTGAAGCATATAAATCACAGCTTGTGGAGCTTGACGCTCAGTTCAGAGAAACAATTTCGGCAGGCTCCGTTCTTATGGTGGCAGACCGTTTCCCGTTCCGCTATCTTGCGGCAGAGTACGGCTTTGAATATTTTGCCGCGTTCCCGGGCTGCTCAACAGAGAGCGACCCGAGCGCTGCGACAATGGCTTTCCTCGAAAGAAAAACCCGTGAAATAAACGCAAATGCTGTCTTTTACACGGAATTTTCATCTCAGCAGGTTGCCGACACAATATGCGAGGCGACAGGAGCAAAGAAGCTGAGACTTCATTCCTGCCATAATGTAACCCTTTCGGAGTTTGAAAGCGGCGAAACATATTTATCCCTTATGAAAAAGAATTTAGAGAATATACAAGAGGCTTTGAAATAAAATGTCATTGATAGAATGTAAAGACCTTTCAGTTGCATACGAGGGCAAAACCGTTGTCAAGGATTTATCCTTTAAGATTGACAGCGGCGACTCGGTGTGCATTGTCGGCGAAAACGGCTCGGGCAAAACCACCCTCATGAAAGCCATACTCGGGCTTGTGAGAACCTCGGGCGGCTGTATTGAATTCGGCGACGGACTTAAACAGAATGAAATAGGCTATCTCCCTCAGCAGACGGAGGTTCAGCGCGATTTTCCCGCGTCCGTGAATGAAATTGTAATGTCGGGCTGCCTTAATAAAATGGGGCTTATTCCGTTCTTTTCCAAAAAAGAAAAGGCAAGGGCCGCCGAGAATATGGAAATTCTCGGAATATCGGCTGAAATGAAAAAAAGATGTTATCACGAGCTTTCGGGCGGTCAGCAGCAGAGGGTTCTGCTTGCGAGAGCCCTGTGCGCGACGGACAAGCTCCTGCTTCTCGACGAGCCTGTCGCGGGACTTGACCCGATTGTTACCGCCGAGCTTTATGAGCTTATCAGAAAGCTCAACGCCGAGGGCATAACGATTGTAATGGTTTCTCACGATATTGAGTCATCATTAAGTATTGCCGACCACATTCTTCATTTGAATTACGACAACTCGTTTTTCGGTACGGTTGAGGAGTATAAGCTCTCCCCGTTCGGCAAAAGATTCATGGGAGGTGAGCGTGATGAATAATGTGTTCTCTCTGCTTGCCTATTATTTCGGCTTCACCTTCGTTCAGCGCGCGGTTATCGCGGGCGTGCTGATTTCCCTTTGTGCCGCGCTTCTCGGCGTAAGCCTTGTGCTTAAAAGATACTCGATGATAGGCGACGGACTTTCTCATGTCGGCTTCGGCGCGACGGCTATCGCGGCGGCTCTGAACCTTACAAATGTTTCACTTTATGTTTCAATTCCGATTGTTGTTATTTCGGCGTTCTTCCTGCTCCGCCTTAACGAAAACGGCAAAATAAAGGGCGACGCCGCCATAGGCATAATTTCCTCGGGCGCGCTCGCAATCGGCACGGTTATAATTTCTTTCACCAACGGAATGAACACCGATGTCTGCAACTACCTTTTCGGCAGTCCTCTTACAATGACTCACGGCGATGTATGCCTGAGTGTTGTGCTTTCCATTGTGGTTATTCTGCTGTTTGTGCTGTTTTACAATAAAATTTTCGCCGTTACCTTTGACGAGAATTTCATGAAAGCAACGGGACTTCGCGCGGGACTTTACAACACGGTTATCGCCGTTCTCACCGCCGTAACAATTGTTATCGGCATGAAGGTCATGGGCGCGCTTCTGATTTCCGCTCTGATAATTTTCCCAGCCGTCAGCTCAATGAGGCTGTGCAAATCTTTCCTTGCCGTAACGGTAAGCTCCGCGATTATTTCTGTTGTGTGCTTCCTCGTGGGATTAAGCGTTTCGTGTGTTTATGTAAGCCCCAACGGCTATACTCTGCCGACAGGTGCGACGATAGTAATAATGAACATCATCGTTTTCATTATTTTCAGCATTATTAAAAGAATTAAAAGCAAGTCTTAACAGTTTCTTAACAAACGGTTAAATGTACGTTTATTGACATACAAATATATAAAGTATATAATTAAGAAAAAATCCGAGGAGGTTTTTATATGTCATTTTGTTCTAATTGCGGTGCTCCCCTTGAAGAAGGTCAGCGTTTCTGCGCCAACTGCGGTACTCCTGTTGCCGCTCCTGTTACAAAAGAAAACCCTCAGCCTGAGCAGGAGAATGTAAATCCCGAAAACGCTCAGCCCGAAAATTTTGCTCAGCAGGAAAATCCTCAGCCCGAAACTCAGCAGATTATTGTTCCTCAGCCCGTTTTCACTAAATTCCCGATAAGAAAGCGCAGTCTTGCAACCTGCATCGTTCTTTCTCTGATTACCTGCGGCATTTACGGCCTTTACTGGTATTACTGCCTGATTGAGGATATGCGCACCGTTACAGGCGAGCAGGAGGATATGTCCCCTGCAATGACAGTTTTCGTAACAGTTATAACCTGCGGCATCTATGGCTGGATATGGCTTTACAGAGCAGGCGATAAGATTGACAAACTCAGACAGAGCCGCGGCGAAAGCTCATCATCCCTTGCCATCATTTACGCTCTGCTTGCGGTTATGGCTCTGCCGATAGTTGCCTACTGCCTTATTCAGGACGAATTCAACAAGATTGCAGAAGACTAAGACATGAAACAGCGGTTGCTGAAAGTGATAAAAACAGGCGCGGTCATTGTTATAATCGGCTGCGTCTATGCGCTGTTTTATATGAAAACAGGCTTCGGTATTCCGTGCGTTTTTAATCTTATCACAGGGCTTAAGTGCCCAGGGTGCGGAATAACTCACATGGCAGTGAACCTTTTAAGGCTTGACTTTGCCGCCGCGTTCAGCTCCAACCGTGCCGTGTTTGTGATGCTTCCTGCCCTTGCGTATCTTTTATGCGCGAAGCTTTACAGATATATAAGATACGGCAAAACAGACGAGCCGAAGCACGAAACGGTGATTGAAATAATCATGATTGCCGTCCTTGTCGCTTTCGGAATACTGAGGAATATCATAAGCGGATTATGATATATTGTGCCGTTTGTTACAGCAGAACGCAAGATATTGCAGACTCGCAAAAATCAAATATTTTTTACAAAAAATGCTTGACAAGAACCCCCGGGTATGATAGAATAATCGTACCTCTTAAGGAGGGTTCTTTTTTTGTGCCCTTATTTAAAAGCTGACAGGGTAAGGCTTTTAACGAGAGGGAGGCTGAAATCCCGGGATGACCCGGATAAACGGAGGTGCCGATATGAGAGTAAAAGTTACCCTTGCGTGTACAGAATGCAAACAGCGCAACTATGACACGATGAAAAACAAGAAAAACACACCGGACAGGTTGGAGATGAACAAGTACTGCAGATTCTGCAAGAAACACACTCTCCACAGAGAAACAAAGTAAGCGGAGGTAACCAGTATGGCTAAAAAAGAGAAATCCGAAGCTGCTGAAAAGATTGAAAAGGCCGCTAAAGCCAAGAAGTCAGGCGAGTCAAAGGCAAAGAAAGAAAATATCTTTGTTCGCATCGGCAAATGGTTCAAGAAGTTCTTTAAGGACCTCAAGGGCGACATCAAGAAGATCACATGGCCCAACGGCAAAACCGTTCTTAAGAGCACACTGGTCGTTATTGCTTCAATCGCAGTTATCGGTCTTGCTGTTTTCCTGGTTGACTTAGGCCTTTCAAAGGGCGTTGACGGACTTGAAAGTCTTGCAACTCATTATTCGGAAAGCCAGACCGCTGACGAGGAATCTGCTGACAAGAAAGACGACAAAGCAGCAGCAGAGACCAAGACTCCCGCTCCCGCAGCAGAAATCAAAGCTGCTGACAAGGCGGAATAACTGAAACAGGCTGTTTTTCGGAGGAAATGCAATGTCTATTAACTCCAGATGGTATGTTGTTCATACCTACTCAGGCTACGAAAATAAGGTAGCCGGCAACATCGAAAAAGTCGCCGAAAACCGTAAAATGCAGGATCAGATTCTTGAGGTTAAAATCCCCACCGAGACCGTAACAGAGGTCAGAGAGGACAAGACCAAGGAATATGAGCGCAAGCTTTTCCCCGGTTATGTAATGGTCAAAATGGCCGTTGAAATGGACGACGACGATCTCCCCGTCATCAGCGACGAAGCATGGTTTGTTGTAAGGAACACAAGAGGCGTTACAGGTTTTGTAGGTCCCGAAAGCAAGCCCACCCCCCTCACAGAGGAGGAAGTTTATCGCCTCGGCGTTGAAAAGCGCACGGTAGAGGTCAACTACGAGGTCGGAGATACTGTCAATATCGTTGACGAAATCTTTGACGGATTCACTGGCAGAGTTGAAGCGATTGACGTTGAAAACAACATGGTTCGCGTTACTGTTTCGGCTCTTTTCGGCAAGGAAACCATGGTAGAACTTGAGCTTGACCAGGTTGAACCGATTGCCGACTGAAACACTGATAATTAACGGCTTCGCTGTTTAATTATATGCGTCGGCCTTGACGCATGGAGCTTCACGGCTCCCTGTGGGAGGAGCATAAATTCATTCACTTAGATGCTCCGCCATAACCACATATTTTTGGAGGTGCAAGAAATGGCTCAGAAGGTTGTAGGCTTTATTAAGCTTCAGATCCCCGCCGGTAAAGCAACCCCGGCTCCGCCCGTTGGTCCTGCATTAGGTCAGCACGGCGTTAACATTATGGCATTCACAAAGGAATTCAATGAGCGCACAAAGAACGATGTAGGTCTCACAATACCCGTTGTTATCACAGTATATGCAGACCGTACTTTTACCTTTGTTACAAAGACTCCCCCCGCGGCAGTTCTTATCAAGAAGGCTTGCGGAATCGAGAGCGGTTCAGGTGTTCCTAACAGAACAAAGGTTGCAACTATTACCGGTGAGCAGATTAGAAAAATCGCAGAAACAAAAATGCCTGACTTAAATGCAGCAACTATCGAAACAGCTATGAGCATGATCGCTGGTACTGCACGCAGCATGGGCGTTACTGTTGTTGACTAATGCTCCCTGGTGGGAGGAAAAATCCGATTAACCACTTATTTGGGAGGTAAATTTACAAATGAAACACGGCAAAAAGTATGTCGAGAGTGCTAAGCTCGTTGACAGAGCTAAGCTTTACGAGCCCCTTGAGGCTCTTGAAACAGTCATCAAGACTGCTTCAGCTAAATTTGATGAAACAGTTGAAATGCACATCCGTCTCGGTGTTGACTCACGTCATGCTGACCAGCAGGTCAGAGGCGCTGTTGTTCTTCCCAACGGCACAGGCAAAACTGTAAGAGTTGCTGTTTTCGCTAAGGGCGACGCAGCAGAAGCAGCAGCAGCGGCAGGCGCAGAAATCGTCGGCGCTGAAGATCTTGTTGCAAAAATCCAGGGCGAAGGCTTCCTTGATTTCGATGTTGCTATCGCAGCACCTAACATGATGGGTCTTGTTGGTCGTCTTGGTAAAATCCTCGGTCCCCGTGGTCTTATGCCCAGCCCCAAGGCAGGCACAGTTACACCTGATGTTGCCAAGGCTGTTGAAGAAGCTAAGGCCGGTAAGATTGAGTACCGTCTTGACAAAACAAACATTATTCACTGCCCCATCGGCAAGGTTTCTTTCGGACCTGACAAACTGATGGAAAACTACAGCACACTTATCACTGCTGTTGAGAAGGCAAAGCCCGCAGCTGCAAAAGGTCAGTACATTAAGTCCTGCGTTCTTGCAACAACAATGGGCCCCGGCGTTCGCATCAACCCCGCTAAGGCAACAACGAGCGCTGCTGAATAATAATTTCTTTAAAATACTTGACACAGAGCTTTCTGTGTGGTATTATATCTAAGCTGTTCTTTGCTTAAGACAGCAGGTGCATTTTGCGTAAAGGTTTATCCGCCTGCCGAGGTTAGGACATATAAAAATCAATTTATTGATTGTTGTATGATTCATCCCTGCCTGCGGCTAGCGGGCAGGGATTTTAGCATTGAGCACCGTACTTTTATTCAAAGAGGTGAAACAGAAAATGCCAAGTGCAAGCGTATTGGAACAAAAGAAGCAGGTAGTTGCTCAGATCGCTGACAGAATTTCAAACTCTGTTGCAGGTGTAGTTGTAGAGTTCAAGGGCATCACAGTTGCTGATGATACAGCTATGCGTAAGGAGCTTCGTGAAGCAGGTGTTGAATACACAGTTGTTAAAAACACCCTTCTTAACATTGCTATCAAAGACACAAGCCTTGAGGACATGAGTAAGGTTCTTGAGGGTACAACCGCTATCGCAACCAGCAAGGACGACTATGTAGCAGCAGCTCGTATTCTTAACAAGTATGCTGATAAGATCGAGTCCTTCAACCTTAAGACAGGTTACCTTGACGGCGAGGTTATCTCCACTGACAAGCTCAAGGAGCTCGCAACTCTCCCCTCAAGAGAAGTATTGCTTTCTATGGTTGCAAATGTATTCAGCGCACCTATCGCATCTTTCGCACGTGCGATCCAGGCTATCGTTGATAAAGACGGCGAAGGAGCAGCAGAAGAAGCTCCCGCAGAGGCTTAATTGCCCGAATCAAATTTAAATTAACTTATTAAATTATCAGGAGGATGACTAAAATGGCATCAGAAAAGATTACAGCAATCGTTGAAGAGTTAAAGACTCTTTCAGTTCTTGAGCTTTCAGAGCTCGTTAAAGCAGTAGAAGAAGAATTCGGCGTTTCCGCAGCAGCAGCAGTTGTAGCAGGTCCCGCAGCAGGCCCCGCAGCAGCAGTTGAAGAGAAGACAGAGTTTGACGTTATTCTCGCAGAAGTTGGCGCACAGAAGATTAAGGTTGTTAAGGCTGTTAAGGACATCACAGGTCTTGGCCTTGCAGAAGCAAAAGCTCTCGTTGACGGCGCTCCCAAGGCTGTTAAAGAAGCTGTTTCTAAGGACGAGGCTGAAGAAATCAAAGCTAAGCTCGAAGAAGTTGGCGCAAAGATCGAAGTTAAATAATTTAACACCAATAAAAATAACCGCGAGGATTTTCCCCGCGGTTTATTTTTTTGCTTTTTAATATGTGTGCGTGCAGATTTCGTTGATTTTATCTCTCAGCGCGAGGAAATCCTCAAAAGCCTCGGGCTTCTGCGCGGGATTTCTCAGAAGTGCCGATGGGTGGAAAGTGCCCATCATGTAAAAGCCGTTTTTGTTTATGAACTGTCCGTGCTCTTTTGTTACACGAAATTCAGGGTAAATGAGTCTCTGCGCCGCAATTCTGCCCAGGCAGACAATGATTTTCGGTCTGATGAGCCTCGTCTGCTCCTTGAGCCATTTTATGCAGACCTCCTGTTCATCCTCTTTCGGGTCGCGGTTGTGAGGAGGACGGCACTTGACGATGTTTGCGATGTAAATATTCGTCTTTCTGTCAAGGTCAACGGCGGCAAGGTATTTGTCAAGAAGCTGACCGCTTTTGCCTACGAACGGCTCACCCTGCAAATCCTCCTGTTCGCCCGGTCCTTCGCCGACAAACATAACCTCGGCGTTTTCGTTTCCGACACCGAAAACAAGGTTGGTTCTTGTATCCCCGAGAGGACAGCCGCGGCAGACAGAGCAGTCGGCCTTTAAATTTTCCCAGTTGTTATACATTTTCCGCAACCTCCGCAATATCTTTCATAAGCTGTGCTTTCAGCTCGTCAGCCGAGTTAAAACGAACCTCGGGACGGATATATCTTATAAGCTCAACATCAATAATTCTGCCGTAAATATCACCGCTGAAATCAATTATATAAGTCTCGGCAAGGGCGCACTCAGCGCGGTATGTAGGTCTGATGCCGATGTTCGTAACGCCTTTGTATGCTTTGCCGTCGATTTTTATGCGTGTCTCATATACGCCGAATTTCGGTACGGTCAAAGTCTCGTCGATTTTCTGATTGGTTGTCGGGAAGCCGAGCGTTCTGCCTCTTGCGTCGCCGTGAATGACCTCTCCGCGTATGGCGTACGGTCTGCCGAGCATTTCCGCCGCTGTCTGAGCGTTTCCGTCAACAATGAAATTCCTTATCGCGCTTGACGATACCGTCAGACCGCCCACTGAAACAGGCTGAGCAACATTGCATAAAATTCCGTTTTCCTTGCAGAGAGCGGCGAGCGTTTCAGCGTTGCCAGCGCCGTTTTTGCCGAATGAATAGTTGAATCCGCAGCAGAGAGCCTTTGCGTTGAAAAAGTCAATGATTATCTTTTTAAAAAATTCCGTGCATGAGTAATCCTTAACCTCGGCAAAGCTCACGCGGCAGACTTCAAAGCCCATGTCCCGAAGTGCTGATTCCTCGTCCTCATCTGTCATAAGATGGGGGATTTTTTTGCCCGTGAGAAATTCTTTCGGATGAATATCAAAAAGCATAACCTTTGCTTCAAGATTATGCTTTTTTGAAAATGCCAGCGTGCTTTCAAGTACCTTTTTATGACCGATATGAAGTCCGTCAAAATTGCCGAGTGCCACCGCACAGCCATTATTAAATTTTTGCTCGGTCATGAAATCACCGTCATTTGTTTAAGAAGTTGTATGTAATTTCCGCCATTTCCTCCGCGCGGTCCTCATGGCAGATATGACCTGCGCCCTGCACCTCGCAAAGCTCCGCGTTCGGGAAAGCGTCGAGCACCTGCTCTTTCATTCCGCCGCGCAGAACCATATCCTTTTCAGCGTTGAAAATCAGAATGGGGCAGGTGATTTTATCTGTTTTGTCAAGCTCGGTTACTCTGACATCCTTAAGCATATAGCAAAGCCCCATGCCCGTGCCTTTCTGCTGTAAAGGAGCGGTAACGCCGCTTAAATCGTAATTTTTGGTGTATTCTTTATTCTGAGTAGCCGCAAAAACGACGATTCTCATTAAGAAATCAATTTTTGTCAGCTTTTCGAGTACAAAGTTCATCATCAGCCCGAGCGGTTTTGAGGTTACGATTTTGCCCGCAAACTCAGGCAGAGCCGTTGTGGGAGCAGGGCATACAAGGAAAAGAGCCTTGACATTCAAATCCTCCGCAATATTTATCGCAACACCGCCGCCCATTGAATGACCTGCAACAGTCCATTCCTCCGCGGGAGCGATGCTGAGCATAAGCTGCTCAACGAGAGTTTCTCTGTCGATGTGTGCAATTTCCGCTGTTTCTCTTGTGGAATATCCGAAATTCGGCAGGTCAACGGCGTAGCAGTCATAGCCTTTGCCGCTCATCTGAGCCGCCATGTTCTGCCACGAAAATGATGACTGACCGAAGCCGTGAAGCATTACTATTCTGCCCTTGAAGTCGCCCTTGTGCTCGCTCAGACGGTAATGAATAGTGTAGTCGCCCGATGTGAAAAAGTAACTGTCAGAAAATGGCTTTTCGTCAACCGCAAAGGCGGTTATGCTCAAAGTGAACAATAAAACGGCGCAAAGGAATACCGATATTACTTTTTTCATAATTAACCTCATTTCGCTCTGTGAAGCATTTTCATTCTCTGCTCTTTTGAGAGAATACGCTTGCGAAGTCTCAGTGAATCGGGTGTAACCTCAAGAAGCTCGTCATCCTTGATGAATTCCATGCACTGTTCAAGGCTGAGTGTTGTGGGCGGAACAAGTCTCAGAGCATCATCACTGCCCGACGCACGGGTGTTTGTAAGATGCTTCGCTTTGCAGACGTTGCATACGATGTCCTCGTTCTTTGCGCATTCACCGACTATCATGCCCTCATAGACCTCAACGCCCGCGCCGATGAAGAGTCGGCCTCTGTCCTGCGTGTTGAAAAGTCCGTAGCCTGTGCTGAGGCCTGTTTCGTGAACGACGATTGAGCCGTTTTCGCGTGTCTCTATATCTCCCTTGTAGGGCTCATAGCCCGCAAAGAGCTGATTCATAATGCCGTTGCCGTTTGTGTCTGTCATGAACTCAGAGCGGTAGCCGATAAGTCCTCTTGACGGAATTTTAAACTCGAGGTGAGTTGAGCCGCCGTCGCGTGTGCCCATATTTTCAAGTTCACCGCGGCGTGAACCGAGTTTTTCGATAACTGAGCCGACATACTGCTCGGGAACCTCAACAATAAGAAGCTCCATGGGTTCGCAAAGCTGACCGTCGATTGTCTTGAAAATAACCTTAGGTTTTGATACCTGGAATTCATAACCCTGACGGCGCATTGTTTCAATAAGGATTGAAAGATGAAGCTCACCTCTGCCCGATACTTTGAATGTGTCGGTTGTCTCGGTGTCCTCAACGCGCATGCTTACATTTGTTTCGACCTCTTTATAAAGTCTGTCGCGGAGGTTTCTTGATGTAACGAATTTACCCTCTCTGCCTGCAAAGGGGCTGTCATTGACAATGAAGTTCATCGAAAGGGTAGGCTCGTCAATTTTAACAAAGGGAAGCGGCTCAATGCAGTCGGGCGAGCAGGCTGTTTCGCCTATGTTTATATCGGTAATGCCCGAAACGCAGATAAGGTCGCCGAGTTCAGCACTCTCAACCTCAACTCTTTTAAGTCCCTCAAACTGATAAAGACGGGAAATCTTAACATTCTCTGTTGAGCCGTCGGTCTTGCAAAGGGTAACCGTGTCGTTTCTCTTAACTCTGCCGCGCTCAACTCTGCCGACGCCGATTCTGCCGATATAATCGTCATAATCAAGGCTGGAGAAAAGTATCTGAAGCGGGCCGTCCTCATCGCCCTCGGGGGGAGCAATGTGCTCTAAAATAGCGTCAAGAAGCGGACGCATATCACCCTCTCTTACATCGGGGTCAAGTGAAGAATAGCCGTCTCTCGCGGAAGCATAGACAACAGGGAATTCAATCTGGTCTTCGTCCGCGCCGAGCTCGATAAAGAGGTCAAGAACCTCGTCGATAACCTCTGTCGGTCTTGCGCCGGGGCGGTCAACCTTGTTGACAACAACGAGTACCTTTTTCTTTAAGCCGAGAGCCTTTTGAAGAACGAATCTCGTCTGAGGCATGCAGCCCTCAAACGCGTCAACAAGCAGAAGAACGCCGTCAACCATCATGAGTATGCGCTCAACCTCGCCGCCGAAATCGGCATGGCCGGGAGTGTCAACAATGTTTATCTTTGTGTTTTTGTAATGAACAGAAGTGTTCTTTGAAAGAATCGTAATTCCTCTTTCTCTTTCAAGGTCGTTGGAGTCCATGACTCTGTCCTGCACTGTTTCATTGTCGCGGAAAGTGCCGCTCTGCTTGAGCATTTCGTCAACCATGGTTGTCTTGCCGTGGTCAACGTGGGCGATTATCGCCACATTTCTGATGTTATCTCTCTTTCCCAAAAAAATTCACCTTTTTTCTCATAATATAACTTATATATTATAAATCCAAAAATCTTTGTAGTCAAGAATTTTCTTTATTGTAATCAGAAATATAATAAAATTTTAAGGACTATTGCCTTTATGCGAAAAGTAAAAAGCAATAGTCCGATTTTTACAGGTCGTCCGCGTCTTGCTCAGGATATAATTCATCGTCCTGCGGGTTTCCCGTGTAGCTTCCGAGCACATCGGAGCTTTCATCGTCCTCCGCGTATTCCTCCCATACGCCGAGCATATCCGCGATTATGGGAAAACGGTTTTTGCCCCCGTTCAAAGGCTTTTTCTTTTTCATTTTCAGCACCTCGTTTTTTAAAATGCAATATTTCTGCGGTATTGCCTTTATATTTTTTGCATAAAATTAAGCATTATTATAAATTGACAAAAGTTAAAAATCGCTTTATAATATTAACTGAAAAATTTTAATGAGGTGCAAAATGAGTAAAAAGGAATTTGAAGACGGATGGTCTCCCACGGATTACGAAATATATACAGTTGAGCAGGAGCCGCAGGCTGAGCCCGAGCGCAAAAAGAGCAAAAAAAGCCCTGAAATCAAAAAAGCTCCCGAGAAAAAAACTCAGAAGCCCAAAGGAAAGACTGTTATTCTTACAATCGCGGCGGCGGTTGCCGTCATTGCCGCGCTTATTGTGATTTTTAAGTCTTTCCTGCCCGAGAAAAATAATAAATTCAGCTTCTTCACAAATGAAAAAACCACGACCAGCACAACCGAGCCGCTTGTGAACACCGTGCGCGTAACCTTCCCCGAGGGATACACGATTTATCAGTACGCTGAACTCCTCGAAAAGAACGGTGTCTGCTCAAAAACGGACTTCTACACTGCGGCGAATACTCCCGTTGAGGGCATTGACCTGTCGGGCGTGGAGGAGAGAGTTTTCCTGCTTGAGGGCTATCTTTTCCCAGACACCTACGATTTTTATAAAAACGAGCCTGCTGCCGATGTTGTCAAAAGATTTATCGACAACTACAATGCCAAAATCACTCCCGACATGAAAGCCAAGGCGGAAGCTCTCGGCTACACAATGGATCAGATGCTGACGCTCGCTTCAATCATTCAGAAAGAATGTGATTATGACATCGACGAGTGCCGCAATGTTTCCTCGGTTTTCCATAACAGACTGAAGGAGTCGAGCAACACCTATCTCGGCAGTGATGTTACATATTTTTATCTTAAAAATATGGCGGATTATCTCGGCGGAAGCGAGTCGCAGAAGTTTGACGATTTCCTTAAAAAATATTATACCTATTCGGGCTACCGCACAGGTCTTCCCGCAGGTCCCGTATGTAATCCCGGCTTAAAGGCAATTGAGGCGGCAGTGTCGCCGAACGAAACCAATTATCATTTCTTCCTTACGGATAAGGACGGCGTAAATTTCTATTACGCCGAAACATACGCGCAGCATCAGCAAAATTATTATCTTGCAGGATTGGGTGAATAATCATGAAAAAAATAATCGCGTTTTTACTCTGCATTATCACAGCTTTTTCCCTTGCTTCGTGCAAAAAAAGTGAAGAAAAAAATCCCGCTCCGACCGATGAAAAAACCGTTACCTATGAGGAAATCGGACGCGGCGATAATCAGTTCTTTCTCGACATTCTTTTTGAAGCGAAAGAAAAAAATTACAGCATAAAAACTGACGAGGAAACTGTCGGCGCGGCTCTCGAAAAGCTCGGCATGATTGAGGGCGAGCAGGGCGACTACGGCCTTTATATTTTTGCTGTTGAGGGCGAAGAGCACCGCTATGAAAACGGCGGCAAATACTGGGCGTTTTATGAGAATGAGCAGTACGCCTCGCAGAGCGTTGATTTAACGGAAATTGTCGATGGCGAAACTTATTCCTTAAAGGTTGAGTAACATGGAAACGGCGGATTTTCTCTTTTTTATTACAGAAATAATCGGAATCGTTGCGTTTTCTGTTTCGGGCGCGATAATTTCAATACACCGCAGAATGGATTTCTTCGGTGTGGTTTTTCTTGCGCTTGTTACGGCTCTCGGCGGCGGCGCGTTGAGGGATTTGTTTCTCGGCGTAATTCCTCCGCGAAATTTTTTCAATTTCACCCATCTTCTCATAACAATTCTCACATCAATTTTTGTCTTTATTCTTGTGAGAAGTTTCAGAAGATTTTTCTTTGAAAACTATAAAAAAATAAATTTTCTTGTCAATATTTTTGACGCAATCGGTCTTGCATCTTTTGCGGTAACGGGTGTTGACCTGAGTGTTCAGAAAGGCTTCGGCGACCACGAATTTTTCGTTGTGTTTATGGGAATTCTTACCGCTGTCGGCGGCGGACTTTTAAGAGACACAATGAGCAGATGCAAGCCGATGATTTTCTGCAAAAATATTTACGCCACAGCCGTCCTTGCGGGCACGGTGATTTATTATGTAATGTGCTATGTGCTGAAGCTGCCCGAGATTCCCTCGACAGTTGCAGCGTTTGTGATAATTGTTTCAATAAGAATTCTGGCGGCGGTTTTCCGCTGGGATCTTCCTGTTATAGAAGACCCCACGCAGGAGAAAGTATCAGAAAAAGAATAGTTATTCCACCGTTACACTTTTGGCAAGATTTTTCGGCTTGTCAATACTGCACCCTTTCATTTTTGCGGTGCAGTAGGCTATCATCTGAAACGGCAGAACCGTCAGCGACGGAGTAAAAATATCCTCCGTTTTCGGAACATAAATAATCGTATCGTCTGCATCACCTTTGAACTCATTTTCGTTGGTGATGCAGATTATTTTTGCACCTCTCGCTTTGCACTCTTTGATGTTACCTTTCGTTTTGGAGAGAGTGCCCGAATCCGTTGCCGCCGCAAGAACGGGAGTTCCGTCCTCAATGAGCGAAATTGTGCCGTGCTTCAGCTCGCCCGCGGCGTACGCCTCGCAGTGAGTGTAGCTTATCTCCTTTAGTTTCAGCGCGCCCTCCATGGCGGAGCAGTAGTCAAAGCCTCTGCCGATAAAACAGCAGTAATTCACATCTTTAAGCTGCTGAGCAATTTTTTCGGCATAATTGTCAGATGAAAGAAAATCTTTTATTTTACCCGAAAGCGTGCCTAATTCAGCACAGAGATTTTTATATTTTTCGCGGTCAATTTTTCCTGCGGAATAAGAAAGGCGAATACACAGCGCATAGATAACCGCAAGCTGTGCGCTGAATGCTTTTGTCGTCGCGACCGCGACCTCTCTGCCTGCCTTTGTGAGGATAACGCAGTCGCTTTCCTGCGCGATTGTGCTCAGCTCATTGTTGACGATTGAAACAGTTTTGGCGTTCCGCTTTTTTACTTCGCGCATAGCCGCGAGCGTGTCCGCTGTTTCGCCGCTCTGGCTGATAATCACCGCAAGCGTGTTTTCGTCCGCTGTCGGGCTTCGGCTGATATATTCCGAGGCGATGTAAGAATAGGCAGGAATTTTTAAAAGCTTCTGCGCCGTGTATGCACCGACCGTGCCCGCGTGGTAGGCGGAGCCGCAGGCGATAAACTCAATGTGGTTGAGGGATTTGATTTTTTCACGGTTCATTTTAAGGCAGCCGAGCCTTATTTTGCCGTCAACTAAAATATCCTCAAGCGTCGCTTTGACGGCGGAAGGCTGTTCGTAAATCTCTTTAAGCATGAAATGCTCATAGCTGCCCTTGCCCTCGTACGCTTGAGCCTCGCGGATTTTGACTTCGGTCTTTCTGATTCTGCACCCGTCAACATCAAAAACCTTCAGCCCGTCTTTTTTGATAATGCCGATTTCCATATCGCCGAGCTTGTAGATTTTGCCGCTGTTTTTGTAAAACGCCGCAACATCGCTCGCAAGGTAGCCGCCGTCAGCGTCAATGCCCGCAAAAAGGGGACTCGATTTTTTGGCGCAGAAAATGGTGTCGGGGTAATCGCCGCACATCACGCCGATTGCGTAAGAACCCGAAAGCCTCGGCATGATTTCACTCAGCGCGGATTTGACATCGCCCGAGTACGCGTCCTCAAGCAGATACGCTATAACCTCCGTGTCAGTCTCGCTTCTGAATGTATATCCCTTACCCGTCAGCTCTGCTTTAAGTTCAGCATAATTTTCTATGATTCCGTTGTGAACGACGGCAAATTTTCCGTTTTCGCTCAAATGGGGATGGGCGTTTTTCTCATCGGGCGCGCCGTGGGTTGCCCAGCGTGTGTGCCCTATTCCCGTTTTAGCTCCGCTTTGAATCGGTGCTTTTTCTCTGAGCCTTGACGGACTGCCGACGGTTTTATAAAGTCTGATTTGCCCGTTTTCGAAAATGCCCATGCCTGCGGAATCATAGCCTCGGTATTCGAGCCGCTCAAGCCCTTGCATAATCACGGGAACAGCCGCCTGAACTCCCGTGTAACCGATAATTCCGCACATAAAAAAGACCTCTCTTTGTAAACTTTTCAATATAGTTTACGCAGAGAGGTTTAATTTATTCTGATTTATGTGGTGTTGCTTAGCTTCCGAACATAATAAGCAGGAAGCCTGCCGCAACAGCGGAGCCGATAACGCCTGCAACATTCGGACCCATTGCGTGCATGAGCAGGAAGTTTGTCGGGTCGGTTTTCGCGCCTTCGTTCTGAGCAACTCTTGCCGCCATGGGAACCGCCGAAACGCCTGCCGCGCCGATGAGCGGATTTATTTTGCCCTTTGTGATGATATAAAGGAGCTTGCCTATGAGCACGCCGCCCGCCGTTGAGAATGTGAACGCCATAAGACCAAGGACAACGATTTTTGCTGTTTTCAGCTGAATGAAATCAGTGCCGTTAGCCGTCGCGCCAACGCAGACGCCGAGCATTATTGTAATAATGTTCATCAGAGCGTTCTGAACTGTGTCGGAAAGACGCTCAACAACGCCGCATTCCTTAAAAAGATTGCCGAGCATGAACATACCGAGAAGCGGAGCAACCGAGGGAAGAATCAGCGCAACGAGGGTAAGAACAACTATCGGGAAAATTATCTTTTCGGTTTTGGATACTTTTCTGAGCTGTGTCATCTTGACCTTGCGCTCTTTTTCGGTTGTGAGGAGCTTCATAATCGGCGGGTGAATAATCGGGATAAGCGCCATGTATGAATACGCCGCAAGCGCTATGGGAGCGAGAAGGTGTGCCGCGAGCTTTGATGCTAAGAAGATAGCCGTCGGGCCGTCAGCACCGCCGATAATCGCGATTGATGCCGCCTCTGTGGGCGTGAAGCCTAAAAGAATGGCAACGATGAACGCGATATAAATGCCGAGCTGAGCTGCCGCGCCTAAAAGAAGACTTACGGGATTTGAAAGAAGCGGGCCGAAGTCGGTCATTGCGCCAACGCCCATGAATATAAGGCACGGGAAAACGCTCGACTTGACGCCGACATACAGTATCCTCAGTACGCCCGACTCATACCAGTGCGCGCCCTCCACAACATGAGCGGTTTCGGATATATCGCCGAGCATGCCGCCGGTGGTGTCAAGCATGATGTCCGCACCGGGGAGATTGGCAAGAAGAATGCCGAAAGCAATAGGCACGAGCAGAAGCGGCTCGAATTTTTTGGCGATTGCGAGATACATGAATACGAACGCAACGCCTATCATTACAAGATTTCTCCAGGTGAGCAGGTAAAATCCCGAGGATTCCCACACACCTCTGAGAACTTCGGTAAATAAATTCATCAGACGTCCTCCTTAAATAACGGCGAGAACTTCGTCTGTGTCAACCGTTGCGCCCTTTGAGGCAATAATCTGCTTAACAGTTCCGTCAACGGGAGCGACAATATCGTTTTCCATTTTCATGGCCTCAAGCACAAACAGAACATCGCCTGCCTTGACGCTCTGACCCATGGAAATGTTGACCGCAAGAATGTTGCCGGGCATGGGAGCTGTGATTTTTTCTCCGTCCGCCGTGTCGGTTCTGTCATTTCTGACAGGCTGAGCCGCAGGCGCGGCAGGAGCTGACGGAGCGGGAGCGAATGAAGCCTTTTTAACAGATGTAAGCACCGCGTCGGTTTCGGTTACATCCACCTCATAAATTTTACCGTTTAATGCAACTTCATATTTCATTTTTCTTCCTCCGAAAGCTTTATGGAATTAAATTTAAGTCTGTTCAGCGGAATACCGCTCTGATGGCTTACGATTGCCATGATGACAGCCGCGTCCTCCTCGGAAACATTTACAAGCTCAATTGTTCCCTCAGACTGATTCTCGGGAAGCGGAATTCCCGAAACGGGAGCCGCCTTGGGCATGGGACGGGGAGCAGGCTTTTTCTTTTCGTTGATTTTGTCAAATGTCTTGCCCATTGCTTTAACAAAAATTGCAAGGATTCCGAGAATCAGAAAAACAATAAGGAAGCCGACAAGTGAAATCAGCAGAGTCCTGCTCATGGTCATTTCCGCATTTTCACCGTAAATTCGGGTGAATACGCCTAAAAACTGCATATTAGCCCTCCTTAACAGCCGTGATGCTGTAGCTGTAGGTGTGTCTTTCTTTTTCGTCTCTTAAATCAAAGAATTTCTCGGCAAGCGGGGGGAACGCGATGTAAGAAAGAACATCTTCGTCGCTTCTTGCTCTTTTGCCGAGCTGAGCCTTTGTGCTTTCAAATGCGGGAGCGAGCGTGTCGGCGTATTTGCCTGTGATAGGCTCGCTGTCGCCGAGAACGAGCTTTTTAAGCTCCTCGCTTATTTCGCCCGGTGCTTTGCCGTATTCGCCCTTGACATAGCCCGCAACCTCTTTTGAGATTGTCTTGTATCTGCCTGTGAGCACGTTCGCCGTCGCCTGAACGCCGACCATCTGGCTCATCGGTGTAACAAGGGGAGGATAACCCATATCTTTTCTTACCATCGGCACTTCAGCGAGAACCTCGTCGAGCTTGTCGAGCTTTTTCTGCGCTGTGAGCTGAGCAACAAGGTTGGAGAGCATACCGCCGGGAATCTGATAATTGAGAGCGTTTGTATCCGTTGCCATGACAAGGGGATTGAGAAGTCCCGAGTCAAGCACCTTCGCTCTTACGGGCTTGAAGAAATCGTTTACCTCTCTGAGCACAGCGTCGTCAAGGTCAACCTCATAGCCGAGCTGACGCAGAGAATAAGCGAGAGTTTCTGTCGCGGGCTGAGATGTTCCGCCCGAGAAGCATGATGTTGCGGTGTCGATAACGTCCGCGCCCGCTTCAATTGATTTGAGGATTGTCATATAAGCAAGTCCCGTGGTGCAGTGCGTGTGAACAACAACGGGAATCTTGACTGTTTCTTTAATGGCTTTTACAAGGTCGTACGCTTCTTTGGGACCCATGATGCCTGCCATGTCCTTGATGCAGATTGACTGAACGCCCATTTCCTCAAGCTGCTTTGTGTATTTTGCGTAAGCCTCAAGGGTGTGAACGGGGCTCGAGGTGTAGCAGACTGTGCCCGATGCGTGCGCGCCTCTTTTAACTGCCTCGTCAACTGCGGTTTCAAGGTTTCTTATGTCGTTGAGCGCGTCAAAAATTCTGATAATGTCAATGCCGTTTTCAACGCTTTTCTCAACGAATTTTCTTACAACATCGTCGGGGTAATGCTTGTAGCCGAGAAGATTCTGACCGCGAAGAAGCATCTGAAGCTTCGTGTCGGGGCACGCCTTGCGGATTTTGCGCAGTCTCTCCCACGGGTCTTCGTTGAGATAGCGCAGGCATGAGTCAAAGGTTGCTCCGCCCCAGCACTCGATTGAATAATAACCTGCCTTGTTCATTGTGCAGAGAATACCCTCAAAATCCTCAAAGGGCATTCTTGTTGCGATAAGGGACTGCTGAGCGTCTCTGAGCACGGTTTCTGTAAACTGTATCTTTTTCATTTTAATTACCTTTTTTCTTTAATTTTTATAATTAAAATTCCAGGTTTTTGCCGACATATTCTTCGAGCTCGTCAATTGAGATTCTGACCTGCTCCATTGTGTCTCTGTCGCGCACTGTTACGCAGTTGTCCTCAACTGAGTCAAAGTCGAATGTGATGCAAAGCGGTGTGCCGATTTCATCCTGACGGCGGTAACGCTTGCCGATAGAGCCTGTCTCGTCAAAGTCAACCATGAATTTTTTCTGAAGCTTCTCATAAACCTTGAGAGCCTCGCCTGAGAGCTTCTTGGAAAGGGGAAGAACCGCCGCCTTGAACGGAGCAATAACGGGGTTGAGGTGAAGAACAACTCTTGTGTCGTTCTTGGCTTCGTCGATAACTTCCTCGTCGTATGCTTCGCACAGAAGCGCGAGAACAGTTCTGTCAAGACCGTAGGTTGATTCGATGATGAACGGAATGAACTTTTCGTTCGTTTCGGGGTCAAGATATTCCATCTTCTGACCGCTGTATTCCTGATGCTTTGTAAGGTCGAAGTTTGTTCTGTTGTGTGTGCCGTTGATTTCGCCCCAGCCGAACGGGAACATGAACTCGATATCGCAAGCCGCCTTTGCGTAGTGAGCCAGCTTTTCGTGGTCGTGATAGCGGAGATTTTCGGGAGCTATGCCTAAATCCTGATAATATTTAAGACCGTAAGCCTTGAAATACTCATAAAGGTCGGTGTCTGTTCCCTCTTTGCAGAAGGTCTGGAATTCCATCTGCTCAAACTCAATTGTTCTGAATGTGAAGTTGCCGGGTGTGATTTCATTTCTGAAAGCCTTGCCTATCTGACCGATGCTGAAGGGGAGCTTTGCTCTCATGCTGCGCTGAACATTCAGAAAGTTTACATATTCGCCCTGAGCGTTTTCGGGGCGGAGATATATAACGCTCTTTGCGTTGTTGGTAACGCCGCGGAAGGTCTGGAACATAAGGTTGAACTCGCGGATGTCCGTGAAGTTGTGCTTGCCGCAGTTGGGGCAGGGGATTGAATGAGCCTTGATGTAGTCAAACATTTCCTCTTTTGTCATGCCGTCTGCGTGAGCGTCGGGGTCAAAGTCGTCAATAAGATTGTCGGCTCTGTGGCGCATTTTGCATTCCTTGCAGTCAAGAAGCGGGTCGGAGAAGCTGGCAACATGGCCGCTTGCCTCCCATACTCTCGGGTGCATGAGGATGTCTGCGTCAACCTCGTAGCTGTTCTTTCTCTCCTGGATAAATCTCTTTCTCCATGTGTCTTTTACATTGTTTTTCATCCTTGCGCCGAGAGGACCGTAATCCCATGTATTCGCAAGTCCGCCGTAAATATCGCTGCCTGCGAAAATGAATCCTCTGTTTTTGCAAAGGTTAACAATCTTTTCCATCGTTTTGTCTTGGTTCAGCATAATTCGAAAACTCCCTCATTATAATTTATCTGAAATTATAAACTAAATTACATTTCAAGTCAAGGAAATAATGGAAAAATAACATATGTATTCTTTTTATACAAAAGATTTTATACCTTTACCAAAATATTTGACAAAAAAATATCGCATTTTTTGTTTACATATTGAAATAAAAGTGTTATTATATCAGTTGGTCAATTATTATATTGTATCTTAATTTCCGATTACAAAGGAGGACAAATAAAATGGGCAGAAAAAAATTAACCATGGATGGTAATACCGCCGCCGCTCACGTATCTTATGCGTTTACGGAAGTTGCAGGTATCTATCCTATCACCCCGTCCAGCCCTATGGCGGACTATGTTGACCAGTGGTCAGCACAGGGAAGAAAGAACATCTTCGGCACAACAGTTAAGGTTGCCGAGATGCAGTCAGAAGCAGGTGCTTCAGGTACAGTTCACGGCTCTCTCGCAGCAGGTGCCATGACAACAACCTACACAGCATCTCAGGGACTTCTTCTCATGATTCCCAACATGTATAAAATTGCAGGTGAGCTTCTTCCCTGCGTGTTCCACGTATCGGCACGCTGCGTAGCTTCACACGCTCTTAACATCTTCGGCGATCATTCAGACGTTTACGCCTGCCGTCAGACAGGTTTCGCCATGCTCGCTGAAACAAATCCCCAGGAAGTTATGGACCTCGGCGCTGTTGCTCACCTTTCGGCAATCGAAGGCAGAGTTCCCTTCATCAACTTCTTCGACGGTTTCCGCACATCTCATGAAATCCAGAAGATTGAAATCTGGGATTATGAAGACCTCAAGGAAATGTGCGACATGGACGCTGTTGCGGCTTTCAGAAAGAGAGCTCTCAACCCCGAGCATCCCGTAATGCGCGGTTCTCACGAGAACGACGATATTTTCTTCCAGCATCGTGAAGCCTGCAACAAATATTATGAAGCAATGCCCGAAATCGTTGAGAAATACATGGGCAAGGTTAACGAAAAGCTCGGCACAAACTATCAGCTCTTCAATTACTATGGCGCACCCGACGCAGAGAACGTTATCGTTGCTATGGGTTCAATTTGCGACGTTGCTGAGGAAGTTATTGATTACCTTACCGCCAAGGGCGAGAAGGTTGGTCTTCTTAAAGTTCGTCTTTACAGACCTTTCGCAGTTGACAAGTTTGTTGACGCTATCCCCGCAACCTGCAAGAAGATTGCTGTTCTTGACAGAACAAAAGAGCCCGGCTCAATCGGCGAGCCTCTCTTCCTTGATGTTGTTGCCGCTCTTAACGCAAAAGGCAAGGATGACATTAAGGTAATCGGCGGCCGTTACGGTCTCGGTTCAAAGGATACACCCCCCGCAAGCGTATTCGCTGTTTATGACGAGCTCAAGAAGGACGCTCCCAAGGCTAAATTCACAATCGGCATCAACGACGATGTTACTTATCTCTCACTCGAAGAGAAAGAAGCTCCCAACACAGCGGCAGAAGGCACAATCGAGTGCAAATTCTGGGGCCTCGGCGGCGACGGCACAGTTGGCGCAAACAAAGACTCAATCAAAATCATCGGCGACCATACCGACAAATTTGCTCAGGCATATTTCCAGTATGACTCAAAGAAAACAGGCGGCGTAACGGTTTCTCACCTTCGTTTCGGTGATAAGCCCATCAAGAGCCCCTATTATGTAAACAAGGCTGACTTCGTTGCCTGCCACAATCCCTCATACATCGAAAAAGGCTACAAGATGGTTAACGATGTTAAACCCGGCGGCGTATTCCTTATCAACTGCCAGTGGGATGCAGCAGAGCTTGCTGAGAAGATGAACGCTGAAACAAAGCGCTACATCGCAAAGAACAATGTTCAGCTTTACACTGTTAACGCTATCGACCTTGCCGCTAAGATAGGCCTCGGCAAGAGAACAAATACCGTTCTTCAGTCCGCTTTCTTCGCTCTTGCTAATGTTCTTCCCCGTGAAGAAGCAATCGGCTACATGAAAGAAAAAGCACAGAAGTTCATGAAGAAGGGCATCGAAATCGTTAAGATGAACGAAGACGCAATCGACGCAGGTGCAACAGCCTATGTTAAGATTGACGTTCCCGCTGAGTGGGCAGACGCTGAGGACGCTCCTGTTGAAGTTAAGACAGAAGGCCCCGCAAAGCTCGTTGAGCAGGTTGAGAAGATCATGAAGCCCTGCGGTCATATGGACGGCTATGAGCTTTCAGTTGGTGCTTTCTCAGATCATGTTGACGGTACATTCGAGCAGGGCGCAGCAGCTTATGAGAAGCGCGGCGTTGCTGTTATGGTTCCCGAGTGGAATGCTGACACCTGCGCAAAGTGCAACAAGTGCGCTTATGTATGCCCCCACGCAACAATCAGACCCTTCGCTCTTAACGAAGAAGAGCTTGCAGGCGCTCCCGACGTAATGAAGAAAGCTCCCAAGCCCGTTGTTAAGACAAATTACACATACACTCTCGCAGTTTCTCCCATGGACTGCATGGGCTGCGGCGTCTGCATCGGCGTTTGCCCGACCAACTCTCTCAAGATGGTATCCCGTGAGAGCCAGGACGCTCAGCAGGCAGCATTTGATTACTGCGTAGCTAACGTAACAGAAAAGAAAGAGCTTACTGAGAAGATCAATGTTATCTCCAGCCAGTACAAGAAGCCCCTTCTTGAGTTCTCAGGCTCATGCGCAGGCTGTGCTGAAACATCTTATGCACGTCTTATCACTCAGCTCTTCGGCGACAGAATGTATATCTCCAACGCCACAGGCTGTTCATCAATCTGGGGCGGCCCCGCAGGCACATCACCCTACACAACCACCAAAGAGGGCAAAGGTCCCGCATGGGCTAACTCTCTGTTTGAAGATAACGCAGAGCACGGCTACGGCATGTATCTCGGTCAGAAGGCTATCAGAGCCAACCTCATCGAGAAGATTCAGGGCATAGCTGCAAGCGACAAGGCTTCTGACGAAATGAAGGCTGCTTGTGAAGCATACCTTGCAACAGTTGAAGACGGCGCAAAGAACGGCGCTGCTACTGACGCTCTTGTTGCCGAGCTTGAAAAGTGCGGCTGCTGCGCATCAAAGGACATCCTCGCTCAGAAAGAGTATCTTTCAAAGAAGTCCGTATGGATCTTCGGCGGCGACGGCTGGGCATACGATATCGGCTTCGGCGGTCTCGACCATGTTCTCGCATCCGGTGAAGATGTAAACGTTATGGTATTCGATACAGAAGTTTACTCCAACACAGGCGGACAGGCATCAAAGGCGTCCAATATCGGCCAGGTCGCACAGTTTGCTGCAGCAGGTAAGGCAATTGCCAAGAAGAGCCTCGCTGAAATCGCTATGAGCTACGGCTACGTTTACGTTGCACAGATAGCTATGGGCGCTGACCAGAAT
>JAZUFU010000131.1:0-6715 GCA_045640865.1 Acutalibacteraceae bacterium
AACGTAGTTCCCGAGGCAAAGGAAGCTCTCAACAGATTTAAGATGGAGGCTGCCAACGAAGTAGGCGTTAACCTCAAGCAGGGCTACAACGGCGACCTCACCTCTAAGCAGGCAGGTTCTGTAGGCGGTCAGATGGTTAAGAAGATGATCGAGTCCTACGAAAAGAATATGAAATAAAACCGCTTTAAAAGCAAAAAACAAGCTCTGTGTCATTGCGGCACAGGGCTTGCACTTTTTATATTACATTTCCAGAAGTTTTTTGATTGAGCCGTTGTCGGCGCGGATTTCATCTATGAACTGATGTGCCCACACATTGTGGCGAGGGCCGTGAACATCGGCAAACGCGAAGTGGATTCTTCCGTTGCAGCAGAGCTTGACCGCGGCGTAATACGCCTTGAAAAATTCCGTGTCGTCCATTCTGACCGTGAATTCATATTTTTTTGTTTCAAACGGAGCGAGGCTCACGGCATAGGCAAACGGAGCAATCGTACCGAATGAGTTGATGTTGCCCATAGTGTCGCCCCAGGTTTCATAAGGCGTGGCAATAAACAGCGAGCCGTCAAGGTACTGGTCGTCTGTGTTGCGGACGGTGCAGATGATTTTATCACCGTCAATCTTGAGCGAAACCTCGGGGTTGAAATAGCCGATTTCATAAACATCCGTGAAATTCTGCCCGTCGTATTCGTAGAAAATATTAATCTGTCCCTTCGTTTCGGGCGCGGATTTTGTTACGGCGAACGGAACAACCGCGCTTTCGGTGGGCTCAAGTTGAATTTCAACCAATTTTCTGTCGGCTGTCAGTCCGTCGGAACATTCTATGCGGATAAGCGTGTCGGCATCGGTATCAACAGAATTGTTGACAGCGTTCAGGCTGATTTCAAGGTGTGTGCCGTCAATCGTTTTCGACTTTTTATCGAGCGTGGCGGCGAATTTAAGGCAGCCCGTCGCCATGCTTCCCATGTCGTGCTCCCAGCTTCTTACATAAGTCGGCTCGACAACATCATTTTCCGTGCCGAGAATTTCTTTTTCCGCTTTAACGGAAACAACGGGATTTATTCTGAATGTTTCGATTGAGTGCGCGCCTGCCGTGAATGTGAGCGAGCTTTTGCCGCAGGGAACAGCCGTCCCGTTTTCTTCGAGCAGGTCGGTGCTTTCCGCGCCGTTTATTTCAAAGCCTGTTTTAAGCGTAACCTTGTGCGCTTTTCCCGTGGATTCATAGCCGCGGATAATCAGACCGCGCTCCGTAATCGGGGCGTGTTCATTTTTCATTGAGGCAAACGGATAGCCGCCCGCTTTCATGGCTGTGATTTCAAATCCCGACGGAGCTTTCAAGAAGCCATAGCTTTCGGGCAGGAAGGCATTTTCGCTTTTGTTTTTCTGCTCAACAGCGAAAAGAGATTCGTTGAATTCAGCCGCCTTGCCGTAAACATCAGCCTCTCTGTAAGAGCCCTTGTGCGGATAAAATTCGTAGGTGAAAATGTGAGTTTTCTTTTCGGGTACCATTTCTTTTGCGCCCGTAACCTTGCCCATGTTGCCGTAAAACGCCGCCGTGTGGAACAGCATGAGGTTTAAAGTGTTGTTATTTTCAACCGAGCAGGCGATGTTGCCGTTGTTGATTATCGCCGCGCCGTAGTTTTCAGCACCAACAGGCTTCACATTGTCGGCTGTATCAAGGCTGAGAACATAGCCGCTCTCAAGCTCTTTTTCGATTTTTTCAACGAAAGCGACAAGACTTTGAGCGTCCTTTGCGATTACAAGAAAAACATCGACGGGCTTTTTATAAATATTGTCGCTGTCGGTGGTGTAAATGACCGCAACGCCGTTCTTTTCGAGATGTTTCTGAGCCTTTGCCGCACAGCGTTTGGTTAAAGTCGAAAGCAGCTTTTCGGTGTAGAGATTTCCGTCATCTTTGAGGGAAAGCACAAAGCGCGTGTCGGTTTCGTAAATATCCTCGTTGAAGTGGATAATTTTATTGCCGCCGTGCTGTTCTGTGTCGGGGTAAAGCGTAACTGGCACGCACTTCTTTGAAAGAGCTTTCAGAAGCCTTACAGAAGCGTCCTCACATTTCTTTTCGGCCTTGCGGATAACCGCCGTCATGCCGAGGTTGATTTTGCCGCTCTTTGTGCTGACGGTTACGCTCGGCCCGATGCCGAACCACCTGTTGGCAGGCAGAACGCGGCAGCCCGAGAACGAGGCGTACTGATGAGTCTGGAACGACATATATTTTTTGGAGCGCGTTGAGATGTGCGGAGCAAAGCGGTCGTCAAAAATAACCGTGCCGCCGTTTATGTTCACGGGGAACGCCGCGCAGAACAAACTGTCCTCAGAATTGTAGTCCTCAATAATTGTGCGGAAGTCAATTTTATCGCTGTTTTTGTAAAGGGTGATTTCACGGATTATTCCCGCAAGAGTGCCGAGCTTTGAGGTGATGACAAGCTTTTGATAGTCGGCACATTTTTCGCTTCTGATGGTTGCGTCAAATTCGTCGGAGAGAATCTTCTGACCGTCAGTGTAAATTTCGTGCTGAGGCTCCATTCTGTCGTGGATTTCGTGGAGCGCATAAATTGAATTTCCCGATGCGGGAGCGGAGCGGTTGATAAATTCCTTACGCTCCTTTTTGTCATAAACGGATATGATTCCGCCGTGCTTTCCGTCAACGGTGAGGCGGAGCTTTTTATTTTCTATTGTAAGGTCGCCGCCGACAGAAACGGGGTCTGGGTCTTCCGCTCTTTCTTCAAGGCGGTAAAGGCTGTAACCCGTTGCGGGGATTTTGCCCGCGAGGAAAAACGCCTTTCTGCCGTCAATGTGAACGGGATATTCCCTGCCGTTCGTGTCGGTTATTACGGCGTATTTCCCACTGAAATTTTCGGGCAGGTCAAAGCGGCAAATACCCTTTGAATCCGTTGAAGCGGGATTGAAAACAAACAGAGCGTTCGTACGGTCATCGACCTTTGCGAGCGAGGCTATGTATTTCGCGGAACGCTCGAGCACATCAGCCGCCGTCTGCGCCGCTTCACGGTACTCAATCATAAGGTCAACAAATGAAATTTCGTTGTTTGTGCCTGTTATCGAATCGTGGTGCTGAGCGCAGAGCACCTGCCTCCACGCCTTGTCGAGCGCCTTTTCGGGATACTTCGCGCCGTAAAGGAACGCCATTGCGGCAAATTTTTCCGCCGCTGTGAGCAGATTTTCACAAAGTCTGTTTGCCTGCTTGAAATCCGTCCTTGTCAGCAGTACGCCCGAATGGTGCTGAGTCAAATCTCTTGAGGTGTAGTCAATGAAATTTTCTCTGCCGTTTTTTATATTTTCATTGTCGCTTTCTATAATATCCTTTGCCATGTCGGAAAATACGGAGAATTTCGCGTGGCTGAGGGTGTCATTCATCCAGCTTGTGTCGCCGTATCTCGGGAACGCTTCAACATAAGAGAGTGCTTCGGATGAATGAGCACAGCCATTTACGCCGAAGCGGGCTGCCGCCGCTCTGCCGATACCTTTATCGTGCAGAAGAACTGAGCCGTCGGGCGCAACATGGCGGAAAAGATTATCAACGCCGAGCATCATTTTGCCCCAGCGAATCATATCACAGCCGCCCTTTTTGCAGACCTGCGTAATCTGCGAAAAATGACCGAAAACATCACCCGGAACATAAGATGTGCTTATCCTGCCCATGACATCTCTGTGGTAAAGCTGACCATAGACAAGATTTCTTACAAACGCTTCGCCCGAGGATGTGAGGTCGTTCGGCTGATTGTAGAAGCAGTCCGCCTCCGCTCTGCCCGAGGCAAAGGCGTCCGTGAGCGTTTTGCGGTGAGCGGGGTAAAGAGTGTAATACGGATGAAGATAATCAACCTCTGAAAGAACCGCTTTGAAATCGGGATTGTTTTCGAGGTTTTCTATAATTGATTTTGTGATGTGGAACGCGCCGAGAGCGTAAGTTCTCTGCTCCTGATGATATGTTGTGTCAAAATGAAAGTCGGACATAATGTGCTCCGTTCCCTCGTATCCGTCATAAGGGAACGTCCTGAAATACATTTTACTTTCCGCTTTTCCGTCAGTTGAATTAAGCTGAGCTTTACATTCATATATACCGTCTTTTTCGGCTGAAACGCCTATGTGAAGCGCGGTGCAGTCGCCCTTTTTCATCGGCGGAATTTTATAGGCAGTACTGTCGCAGATAAATTCTGTTTCCGCGCTGTCTTTTTTTGCGGCGGCATAAAGATGATAAACCTGCTTCGGCTTGGATTTTGTGCCGATATAAGCGGCTGTCGCTGACGGCGAAGAAACGCAGACAGAGCCGTTGTCGATAACGACGGGATAAACAACGCACGATGAAATTGAAATGTCCATTGTGTCCGCAATATAACCGGGGCGCAGCTTGAACATGACAAGATTTCTGCCCTTTTTAAAATCAACAAGGCACTGATAACCAAGCCCGTCAAGCCCTTTTACTCTGCCGAAAGGTCGGAAATCGGCAAGCTCGCCGTTGACATAGAGCGCACAGCCCGAATCCTCGTGCTGAATAATCGCCTTTTCATCTTTCTTGCAGTCAACATAAAACGCGGCGTAATAGACGGCGTTTCTCTGCTCCGTGGCGTAAAGTGCGGGGTCGCAGGCGTCCTCCTCCCTGTCAAAGCGCAGGCTGTTCCATTTGATGAAGCCTGTTTCCCATTTAAGATATTCGTCGCCGAAATAGTTATTTTTAACCTTTCTGCCGAGGACGGGTACAGCGTTTTTCTCCCCTCCATCGGGCAGAAGATAGTCCTCAAGCAGGATTTTATCCCTTTCGTACATATGCTCCGCTTCAAATGAGCCGTCTGTTACAAGCACGAAAGGACCGACCGTGAGGAAGTCCATTATGCGGTTGTTCGGTACGGGATTCGTTTCACTCGGCACAAAGCTGTCAAAGTCAAAAACAAATCCGTTTACATCTGCGTTTTCGTAGTTCATAATTACCCCTCACAAGCGTTATTTATCCTTGCCCAGAGAGACGGCTTTTTCGCTTTTGCCGTTTCGCCTGCAAGGCAGTTTTGCCATTCGTTATTTTCAAATATGATGTTGTCGCAGTATCTGCCGAAATACGCTCTCGCGGAAGAAAGACCTTTCGACATTGTTTTGCCTGCGTCAATCGTGTTGGAAGTGAATACAAGACCGTTCACATTGTTGGCGTTGAGCACTCTTTCGGATAAATTCGTGAATGTGTTGTCCGTGATTTCAATGTTGGTGAAGGGCATCGAAACCGCCTCATCACCGTCAATGTTTGAGCCGATGGTGATGACCTCACCGAGGGCTATGTAGTCGCACATATCAAACTCGTTGTTTCTCACAATGAGCCTGTCAACGCCTGTGCCCTCGTACCACAGTCCGTGAGTTATGTCCATAACGATTTTTATTGCCTGCATTTCGGTTTTATAGAATTTATTGTTTTCGCAAAGTCCGTTGGAGGACTGAAGAAGAAATCCCCTCGCGCGGTTTTCGTGAATGTAGTTGTCTCTTATCACATAATTTTCGCTGCAGCAGCTTGTGTTGTAGGCTATGAAGCCTGTACTGAGCTTGCCGCTTACATCTTCGGTGAAGGTGATATCATAATATTGCTCGCCGCCGTGATTCTGAAGCGACAAAATCTCTGCGCTTATATCTGTTTCGTTGAATTTTTCGTCTCTGAATTTCAGTATGTCGCCCTCGCGCAGATACACGGCGTTTGCGGTGAGCTGAATTTTATTGCCGTCAACTGATTTCACAACGCCGAGCCCGTCATGAACATTAAGCGCGTCGTCGCCCTGACCGCTTATATCACAGCCCGATATATTGAAGCAGCCGTCGGAGTTGGCAATATGAATTGCATCAGCGCCGAGGGAGGTGTGTCTGTCTTTTTTGTCGGGGTCAGAGCCGATATATGAATTGATTATCTGAAAATGAGACGCTTTCTGAGTTGCGACAAAGCCGGAGCCCGGATAGCCGTAAACCGTTACGCTGTCAAAGGTGATGTTCCTGCTCTCGCCCTGAATCTGAGCAACAGAGGAGTCATAAACATAATGCCTGAGAATAAAGGTGTCCCCGTCCTTAAAGCTTTTAAAGCAGCCGTTATGCTCAATGTGAAGCACGTTTTTATCCGTTTTTGTTACGGATTTTATCATTGACGGATCCTGATAAACATAAACCTCTTTATTTGAGTATTTTGCGCCGTAGGTTAATGTTTCACTGTCGCACTGAGAAACGGCGGAGATAATCATGTTTTCGTCAATGTCTTCCTTTTCGGGGAAAACAAAGTCGAGCGTTCCTTTTTTAGAGTCGGCGTTTTTGACTACAGCTATGTCTGAAAGCGGGAGCTTTTCCCAGTCCCAGTCGATTTTAAGGTTGTTGATTTCAACGCAGTCGCAGCCGCGGAATATCATGGCGGTTACAACATTCGAGAACATAAGAGTTGCCCCTGCACCGTCAATGAAAATATTTTCAAAATCAAGGAAAGGGAGAGCCTCTTTGTTGTCAAGGTAATATGTGCCGCTTTCAAATCTGAGCTTAGTGTTCGGGTGATTTTTGCAGTAATTTAAAGCGGCTTTAAGCTCAGCGAAATTATCAGCCTTTTCGGGTTTCATACCAAAATCCGAAACGCTTATTTCATTGAGTTTACCGGCAGGGCGTTCAATATAAAAAACAGCGCCGTCCGCGCCCTCAATTTTATCAAAGGAGCGGTAGGCGTTGTATTCGGGCTGAGGTT
>JAZUFU010000132.1:0-25435 GCA_045640865.1 Acutalibacteraceae bacterium
ACATGGCTACGATCCGACTTACCTGTTCTCAAGGGCGAAATGCGCGCACCCTATACCAAGGGCAGCGTAAGTCCCATGATGGGCTGGATTACCTCCGCGAGAACATATATCAAGCAGGCAAACTTCGACACAGAGCGCAGACTTCAGAATTATGCTGAGCCAATGGCTGTTTTCGCTTCGATGTGCGGCGCGCCTTATCCGCAGAATTTCATTGACCTTTCATATAACTACCTGCTTCAGAATCACGGACACGACAGCATCGGCGCCTGCGGCAGAGACATCGTTTATGAAGATGTTATTTCCCGTTTCCGTCAGTCAAGAGAGCTTTCCTCCTGTGTATTTGAGCGCGCGTTTATGGATGTTGCGGGCGATATCGACCTCAGCTCTTTCTCACGCGATGACGCGGCAATCGTTGTTTTCAACCCCGCTCCGTTTAACAGAAGCGAGGCAGTTAAGGTAAGCGTTGAGCTTCCCGCAGAGTGGAAAGCGGACAGCTTCAAGATTACCGATAAAGACGGTAACGAGCTTAAATATCAGATTCTTGCCACAAACAAGAATGTTGCTCAGATTATTCAGAACCCCAACGATGTTGCCAATGTTCTTCACACTCAGCAATATACAATCATGCTTGATGTTGCTGATGTTCCCGCTATGGGCTATAAGACTCTTAAAATGCAGCCTCTTTACAAGGTTCGCGCAAAGAATCCTGTTACAATGAAAAAGAACGTTCAGACAATGGAGAATGAATATCTCGTTGTTACAATCAACCAGAACGGTACATTCGACGTCTATAGCAAGGAAACAGGCAAGACCTATTCATCCCTCGGCTATTTCAAGGACACAGGCGAAATAGGCAATCCCTGGGAGCACATCGTACCCGAGAACGACGAAACATTCACCACTCTCAACGAGAGAGCAAAGATTACTCTTCTTCACGAGGGCGAGCTTGAGGTTTCATATAAGGTTGTTATCGACTGGGCACTTCCCGAGGGCCGCTCAATGGACGAAAAGACGCGCTCAAAGCATCTTAATCCGTTTAAGATTGAGAATATCATCACCCTCAAGAAGGGCGCAAAATATGTTGAGGTTGAGACAACTGTTGATAATCAGTCAGAGGACCATTATCTCCAGGTTGGCTTCCCGACAAATATCAAGGCTGAGTTCGTTCACGCACAGGGACAGTTCGATGTTGTTAAGCGTCCCGTTGCGAAGCCCGATTACTCACTTTATGATGAAATCCCCATGACAGAGCATCCCATGAACTCATTTGTTGACCTTTCAGACGGCAAAGAGGGCGTTGCGCTTCTCAACACAGGTCTTAAAGCATATGAAGCGGCTGATGATGACTGCAACACAATGTTCCTTTCACTTCTCCGTTCTTTCCCGCTTCGCATCTGTGTAACCTCCGATATGCAGGACTACAGCTCAATCGACAAGGGCTCACAGTGCATCGGCAAAAACAGCTTCCGCTATGCGTTCATGCCTCATAACGGCGACTGGGAAGAGGGCAATGTATGGGGTGAATCAGAAGCATTCAACCTTACATTCTCAGCGGCACAGGTTGCTCCCACAGCTCACGGCAAGAATCCGCTTGAACATTCATTTATCGAGCTTACAGACAGCACACTCAATGTCAGCGCGGTTAAGAGAAGCGAAGACGGCGAGGGCTGGGTAATCCGTCTGTTCAATCCCTCAGACAATGCCAAAACAGCAAAAATCCGTCTCAACGGCGGCGTTGCGGCTATTAAGGAAACTCAGTCTCCTGTTGAGAGACAGCTTGCCGAGTTCGAGCTTCCCGAGTATTCAAATGAAAAGTGGAGCGATGTAAAGCTCGTTTCTCTTGAAGAAAAAGACATTGAGCCTCTTGCGGCTGACGCTGACGGCTTCGTTGAGTTCACAATCACAGGCAAAAAGATTCTTACAATCAAGTTTCAGTAATTTCTGCGTAATGCCGATGATTTTCAGGTGAGATCTTAGCGTGATTTTTGCGGGCGATTGATAATCGCCCCTACCGTGTTTTACTTAGAGCTGAAAAATAATGAATATAGATGGTTTTGAATTTGCGATTTGCCATTCAAAACCATCTTTTTTGCTTTGTTATAATAGTTATACTAATATTTTACTTGACATTATAGAACATTTGTTCTATACTATAACGTGGGAGGTTACGCAAAAACGTCTTTGGCACTACTGGAGATGAACAATTGAGTAAAATAAGAGCAGTTACCAACGATAACAGGCTGATTATCACCGCGCGCCCGACAATAACCTCGGGCAGCAGGAACATTGACGAGCTTTCGGTGGTTTTCGACAAATCGTGGGAATTTGATTCCGCCTTTTACTATGTCAATTTTTATATTGACGACGATGAGGAAGGAATAATCAGAAGATTTAATGTTTCGGGGAATGTCGGCAGATGTGCAATTCCCGACTATATCACGGCGCACGATGGATTTTTCCACTTCGGAGTTTTTGCAAAAGCAGGCAGCGACATTGTCAAGACCTCCGACATTGCGGCGTATGAAATTGAAAAAGGCATCTGCGTTTCGCCCGACGGCGATGAGCACGACACGGTCAATGGACTGAGAAGAAGATTCATTGACCTGCTCAACGCGAATATGACCACGGCAAATATACCCTATAACGCGAGATTTGAACAGATTGACGCAACATTCACAACATATATGTCGGAGCTTTACGGAAGTCTGGGCGGAAGCTCCGAGCTTTTTGACGCGCTTTATAATCTCGTAAAGGAAAATGTCAATCCCGATTTTGAAAGATATCCGGATGATATGATGCTTCTTGTGTCATGCTTCGCGGAGCTTGAGAATTATTTTGAAAACGGTTCAGGCTCGTTCGGCTATGACAGTGCCGACTCTCAGAACGAAGAGACGGTTTTATTTAAAAGCGAAATCCTCGGTCTTATAAATGAATATGTTGACTCCGACCTGACCGTGCAGGCGGATTTTTCACAGCTTGTGTCGGCTCTCGAAGGTTTTATGAGCACCGCAAAGCAGCATGAGGAAGAAAGACAGAGGATTATTAACAATCTTTATACATTCTACACACAGGAGGAAGATAATGCCTGAAAACATAACTTTAGAGCAGTTGAGTACTGCTCAGAACAATCATTTTGCCGCTCAGACGGCTGATATGAACGAACTCAAAGAAAATACCGCCGCGGCGCTTTCAGCTCTCTCGGAGCTTGCAAACCGCGTTTACGGTTACAGCCATGACGCGAAGGTCGCAAAAGACCTTGAAACTGTCTATGCTGACATTATCGAGGATAATCCCGGGCTTGCGGACAAATCTGCTGTCGGCTTTACCACATTCCTTAAAGACGGCGATAAAATTGAGACACAGGGAAATATCTGTTATATCAACGGCGATTTGACCGAAACCGATTACACATTCAGCGGAGAAAATTCCGAGGGAGGCTTTGAAGTCTGCGTCGTTTGGTATTTTGAAAATGACGGCGAGCTTAATTGCATCAGCCGCGAATTCGGTCTTATTGATGTGATTATCAAAAAGAGTATCACCGAGATTACAAGTTCCGAGGAATTCTTCGCTTTTTCAAATTCCATTGAAACAAATGTTGCATTAACATTTGCTCCGTATTCCACGAGAAAGCAAAGGAATATAAAAGGCGGCATATATCACGACAAAATATCCCTGGCGCTGGAAGAGTATGAATCAAATGTTTCCGCGCTCACAAATACCCCGACGCTGATAACCTTTAACGGTTCAAAGGCGTTAAAAAAAGTAAGATTTCCCGAGCTTACCTCGGTTGACGGCGTTGCGGACCTGTCTCATCAGATATTTGCTGATTGCTCTAATCTTGTTATTGATGATGAATCGTTCCCGAAGCTTGAAACAATTGGCAGCAGCATTGCGCCGGCGCAGTGGTCAATGTTTAAAAATGTACCGACGCTTATTCTGCCCGAAAGTCTGACAAGTGTCGGCAGCGGTGTGTCGCTTAACAATAAAGTTGTTGTTGTGAAATTCAGAGACGCGACGACTGTAAGCGATAACTGGTGCAGCTCAACCCCGACAGAACGCTTTGAAATGGTTGACGACTGGGGCGCGACAATAAATATTGCCGTTGCCGCGGCAAACTGGAACAAGACGGATTTCGTTGACCTTTTCACGGATAACCTGAGAGATATGGACGATGAAGTGCGCGAAATAAAAATCCCGTCAGATATTTATGACAGTCTTACAGATGAAGAATTTGCCCTCGCCGAGGACAAAAACTGGACAGTCGGCGCGTAAGGAGGAAAAGCATGAATTATACAGTAAACGGCAAAAACTACACAGCAGATGACGGCTATGTTTTCTGCAATAAAAATACAGGCGGAATCTATAAAAAACTCCGCCTGGCAAAAAATGACAGCATAGATAATTATGATGTTATCTCCGAACCCGTTGTTGAGGAAGAAAACGAGGAAACGGAAGAAGAAACGCAGTAACTTAATACAATAAAAAAGACGGGTCGCCGAGGACGACGCCCCCTACTATATCGGAAAAAAGGACTGCCGAATTCAGATGCAGAAAGCGTTTTATTCGCCTGATGGTGTATGCGATACCCCGAGGGCGAAAAAACGCTTAGAAAAGTAAAACATAATATTAAAAAGATGGCTTTGAAATTTATGTTTCAAAACCATCTTTATTCATTATTATACTTTTCGGTCTGCGCTGAAAGGCGACAGTCCTATACGATTATTTGAGAATTTTTTCGCCGTCAAATGCAATAAGTCCGAATCCGCTGCCGCCCTTGTTGCCTGCGCTCAGCCAGTCAGCGTAAGCCTTTCTGAGCGTTGTGTCTCTGGGAAGCTGGTCAAAGGGAAGATCTGATTCATAGCCGAAAATACGCCACGCGTCGTGGAAATCGTCTTTTTCATCCCAGCTGATAATCTCAAAATCGTCCATAAAGCGGCGGATGTTCAGCCTCTCGGGCAGGAACTCTCTGTGCTTCGGATAGAGAAGCCATGAGCCGCAGCCGAAAATTACAATGCCGTCGTCAAAGAATTTACTTACGCGCTTGTAGGCTTCTTTGTAGGAATTGAGCCTTACCTCATCTGTCAGCGGAACGCCTGAGGAAGGGATGTGGAAGCCGATATATCTGTCGCCCTTTTTGATAACCTTGCCGCACTTCATTGTGTAAGGTTCGTCAGATGTGTAGGTGGAAACCTCGTACTCAAATCTGCCGTAGGAAACTCTTGTAAGTCTGAAGAATCCCTCGAACCAGCCTGTTACGAATGTTCCGGGAACTTTTTCACATTCCATACATTCAAGGAGCTTACATCTGAGGTCGTCCATTGTGTCGTAATAAATCTTTTCGTCAATTCCGAAAAGGGTGTATTTTTCTTTGAGGTCTTCGGTAAGGCAGAGCAGGAAAACAAAATTGAGTGTGTATTCGCTGTAACCCATCACCTTTGCGAGAGCGGCAATTCTGTCAAGAAGCTTTGAGTCAATCCTCGTGTAATTGTCAAGGTGCTTGTCTAATATCGACTGGAATCTCGTGCCGAATTTTTTGCTTGAGTCCAGCTTTTCGAGTACCTCGGTGAAAAGCTCTTTGGCTTCGGCGGGGTAGTCGTAATAATTCATGAAATCCTGAATGAACTGAGTGTTAAACATTTTTATTCCTCCGTTTAAAAGTCTTGATTTTATTATACATTAAATTTGTTATATTTCAATATAAAAAGTAAAATATTCTCATGCCGTTCTATATACAAAAACGAAATTACATGATATAATCTGAAAAAGGCAGGTGGAAAGCTATGAATTCACTGAACAGCGATTTTTCCGATATAACTCTTGACGCGATTCTGAACGCGAAGTTTGAGCTTTACAGAGATGAGCCGCTGATAAAATCCTTCGACTCTTTTGTGGTCGCGGACCCGTCTCTGCTCACACCCGATAAGAGCCGCGACGGAAAATGGCATATGTTTTTTCACACAAACCTCGGCGTTTATCATTTTGACTCGGAGGACGGCGTGGATTTTAAGAAAAAGGCAAAAATCGTCCCTCACGCAATGAGACCGAATATAAACTATGCTGACGGAAAATATTATCTTTTTTATGAAAAAACGAGAAATCTTCTTGCGAGCGCGCTGAATATCGTCGGCCTTGCAAAGTGGAAATCCGAAATTTACGCCATGCAGAGCGACGACCTTGTTCACTGGGGAAAGCCTTATCCCGTGATAAAGCATACTCAGAGCTTTGAAGCTGCGGGCAAGGGCTGGTCGCTTTCAAATCCGTATCTTTTAAAGACGGAAAACGGCTACAGAATGTACTATTCCTGCGGTCTGACGTTTATTAAGGACTGCGGCTTCTGCGAGCCGACCTACATAAATTACGCCGAAAGCAAAACGATTGACTCGGGCTATGAGGTGTCCGTTTCGCCGATAATCGAGCCTGATACCGAGAATCCCTATCTCAATCTTTGCAGCGGCTGCTTAAAGGTCTATAAAATGGCGGACGGTTATCTCGGAATTCAGAACGGCATTTATGAAGAGGGGACGAAAAGCCACTCGGCAATAATAATGCTCACTTCACGGGACGGTCTTGAATTTGACTTTGCAAAGGTGCTCGTCGAGCCAGGAATGTACGAGGGAGCGGAGTGGATGAAGCAGTTTGTCTATGCGAGCCACCTTGTAAGATATAAAAATGAAGCGCGGCTTTATTTCAACGGCAGAGACATTTCCGATATGCTAAGGGGCAGGGAATGTATCGGCATGGTAAAAGCTGAGCTTTGAGGAGGTTATAAAATGTCAAAAGCAAAAATGAACGCACGCACATGGTTCAATCTTATCCTTTTCGGATTCATGGGACAGGTGGCGTGGAATGTAGAAAATATGTATTTCAATACATTCCTGTGCAACTTTATTTACGGTAACGCAACGCCCGATGCGGTGGGTAAATCAATGAGCGTTGTTGACGCCGTTGCGTGGATGGTTGCGCTCAGTGCGGTTGTCGCGGTTATCACCACATTTATCATGGGTAATCTCAGCGACAAAATAAACAACCGTAAGATTTTCATTTCCGTCGGCTACATACTCTGGGGTATTGTTACAGGCTGTTTCGGCTTTATTTCACTTGAAAACACCGAAAAAATGGGCATCGCTTCTTCAGCCGCAGGCATTCTCACCGCGACGGTGTGGATAGTTATCGGCATGGACTGCCTTATGACCTTCATGGGCTCAACGAGCAACGACTCTGCCTTTAACGCGTGGGTAACAGATGTTACCAACACCAATAACAGAACGACAGCCGAAACCGTGCTTTCAATTATGCCCGTTGCCGCTCTCGGTGCTGTAACGGCGGCAGGCGCTCTTGTTACAAGCCTCGGCTATCCCGTATTTTTCTTTGGCCTCGGCGGCTTTGTTGCCCTTTGCGGCATTATCGGTCTTTTCACAATCAAGGATTCAAGAAGCGGCGAAGTCAACAAGAACTCTCACTACTGGTCAGATTTATTCTACGGCATGCGCCCGTCGGTAGTTAAAGAAAATTCACGCCTTTATCTCGCTTTTGCGACCATGTGCATTTACAGCACGGCGTTTCAGGTTTTCTTCCCTTATTTCATCGTTTATCTTCAGCACAGCGAGCTTGATTTCCTCAATCAGCTCCCGACGCTTTTCAGCGGCAAAAACCTTATCATCACCGCCGCCGCGCTCGTTATCACAGTTGCGCTGCTTCTGGTGCTTGTTCTTAAAGTCAACAAAATCGGCAAGGCAAAGTGTCTTGTTTTCTGCGGAATTCTTTTCGGCGTCGGACTTATCGCCGCGTCATTTGCTCACACTCCGCTCACTTTCCTTCTGAGCTGCTGCCCGTTCCTTGTCGGCTATGCTATGCTCGGCATTATCATCGGCGCAATTATCCGCGACTTCACGCCCGAGGATAAAACAGGACTTTTCCAGGGCGTCAGAATGATATTCATGGTGCTCATTCCCATGGTTGCGGGTCCGCGTCTTGCTTCGCTTGCCGCAAAGAGCTCAAGCATAACCTACATCAACGATTTGGGCGCGGAGGTTATTCTTCCCTCGTCAAAGATGTTCCTTATCGCGGGCATCCTCGGCCTTACAATGTTTATTGCCATGATTCCGCTTATCAAAAAAGGACTTAACCCCGACAAAGCGGAATAATATACAGAGTTTATTTCGGAGGGCAATTATATGAAAAAAGTATTGTGCGTATTTTTAAGCATTGTTCTTGCTCTTTCCTGCTTCGCTTTCAGCGCAAGCGCAAAGGAAAAAAGCTATTACATCGACAGCATGAACGGCGATGATTCTTTCGGCGGTCTGAGTGAAAGCTCGGCGTGGAAAACCGTCGAAAATCTCCGCTCGGTCAAGCTCTCGGCAGGGGATAAAATTCTTTTTAAAACGGACGGAATTTATACCTGCGACTGTCTTACGCTCACCTGCAAGGGTACTGAAGAATCACCCGTTGAGATTTCATCTTACGGCGACGGCGAAAAGCCCATACTTACCACAACCGAAAAAACCGAGGTTCTGCGCCTTATCGACTGCTCGTTTGTTACTGTATCAGATCTCGAAATAACCGCTCACAACGGCGGCGGAATATGGATTAACACCAAAACCTGCAAGTCGGACGGCATAACTCTCACCAACCTTACAATCCACGATATTCAGAATTTCAAGGTTACGAGCAGAGATTCACAGGCTAACCCGACAGCAGCGAGAGCCTGTGTTGTTGTTAAATCTCTTAGCTTCCCGTCATCATCACTTTACACGGTTGATAATCTCAAGGTAACCGACTGCGAAATGTATGACTGCGGCAACGGTCTGCTTCTTTGGGGCGCGTTTACAAAGGACTCCAAAAGCCCGTGGAGCGATGACGAAACCGCCGACCCGACTATCGTTTATAATCAGAAAGCTCTTGTTGAAAACTGCTATTTTCACGATATGGACGCGGAGGGCATGATAATCGGTCAGACGGAAAACGCTCTTATAACCGACTGCCGCTTTATCAACTGCTGTCAGGGCGAGGGCAAAACCGAGGACGGCAAGTCAATGTACTGCACAGCTCCCGTGTGGTTCTGGGGCGGTCTTAACTCAACCGTTCAGAACTGCGAGGTTTCGGGCGCAAAGAATTTCGGCGACGGCATGGCTTGCGACTTTGACTCGTGGACAGACAACTGCACCTATCAGTATATTTATTCTCACGACAACACCCGTTTTGTCTGCCTCTGCCCCTACGGTACAGGTCAGCACAACAACACAATCCGCTACTGCCTTTCCGTCAACGATAATGTCGGCAGAAATAGCCTCGGCGGCGCAGGCGGCGAGCACGGTCTGAAATTCCACAACAACACAATCATCAATTCGTCGGGCTTCTCAATGAATCAGACCTACGACAGCTTCTTTGTCAACAACATAATCACGGGCGACTGCACCTGCGATTTCTACTGGACGAGAAAAAATGTTGACGACGCGACAGGCGAGAAGATTATCCACGATTTCAGCGGCGTTTTCTCAAATAACTGTCTTTGGGGCGTATGCGTTCCGAAAGTTGCGAAAAAGAATTTCATCTGCAATCCTAAGTTTATCGGAACAGATGTAACCAATCCCGAGAGCTTCGTTCTTGCTTCCAATTCACGCCTTATCGGCAAGGGCATGAGCATTGAAACCGACGCGGAAAAGGACTTCTTCGGAAATGAAATTACAAGCACGAATATCGGCTGCTACGGCGGAAACGGCGAGGGCAAGGCTCCCGTAAGAATTTTCGACACAATCTACAGGCTCATAAATTCTCTCATCGGCAGACTTGTTCAGCTCATAGCAGATTTGTCAAACAGATACTGGCTTTTCTGAGTTTTACATTCCTTTTTCACCGTATTATATTCCGATAATGACCACGGGCTCAACTGACAGATGTATTATAAAGACAATACAAACAGCATTGTCTGTCAGGAGGAGAGTCCGATGCACGGCAAAAATTTTTCAATAAGCTGAACATTTTTACATTATCTGTCTTTTAAACATAAAAACCGCCGAAATTACCGGCGCATTGTTTATTGACAAATAAATAAAATGGTTTATAATTAAAACAAATCATAAACAGGAGGACTAAAAATGAAAAAGTTTTTAGCAGTATTTTTAAGCTTAGTGCTGGCACTTTCAGCTCTCGTTCCTGCCGTAGTTGCGGCGGAGGATGATTCTGTTATGCTCACAGCCAACTCCGCAGAGGAAGCTCTTAAATTAAGCGGCGACGAGTATCCTATCGTTTTCGTTACAGGCATCGGTCAGACATTCTCATATTATGTTGACGAAGCCAGCGAAGATGTAATGTACCTCAACGGCAAGGCTTACAATTACAGCACAATGGCAAATCTCTTTATGCTCGACACTGAAGTTTTCAGCATTATCGGTGATCTTTTCAGCGATATAGGCGACGGCAAAGCAACCTGCGACGATGTTATCAGAGTTCTCAAGCAGGTCAGAAACAACAAGATTCTTCAGAACAGCTTCGGCTCAGTTGAGGGCGCGGCGAACTTTGTCAAGGTTCTCAACCAGCTTATCTTCTCACTTTCAACAGGCATTTACTCAATTGATTACAACGAGCTTTGCAAGCTTGCGAAGGGAATTCTCCGCGACAACATCATTGATGAAAACGGCAAGCTCCCCGAGTATATCGTTTCTTCCGTTCGTGAATGCCCCATAAGCGAGTATGATGTAAATCCCGACGGCACAGAGGCAGGCAGCTTCGGCAAGGGCAGATTCTACAGAGACATTCCCTGCCGTGAAATCCTTTCCGAAATCGGTGAAGACAAAGTTTTCTGCTATAACTATCCCGCATTCGGCAACCTTACAAATATTGCCGAAGGTCTTGACCACCTTATCAACGATGTTATCCTCGGCAAGGACGGTTATTTCCCCGACGCTGAAAAGGTTGTTCTTATCCCCATGAGCATGGGCGCGGCTATGGTAAGCCAGTATCTCTACAACTGCGAGCAGGCGGGCAAAGACCCCCATGTTGCAAGAGTTGTAAGCATCGTAGGCTGCTGGAACGGCAGTGATATCATGGCTGACCTTATTGAGAGAAAGTATGTTGAAAATTCAGCAGAGCTTTTCTACACAAAGTGGCCCGTTATCACAGGCAACGACACAACAACAGGTGTTATCCTTAACAATATCTGGAGACTTTTCCACCACGACACATTAACAAGACTCATCACCGATGTTCTCGGCGCAATCTGCGACGAGCTTGTGCTCAAATCCCCCTCAATGCTTGCTCTTATCCCGAGCGACAGATATGACGCCATAAGAGATAAATATCTCACAAGACCCGGTTATGAGAAGGTTCTTGAGCAGCTTGACACTTACCACAAGGTTCAGCTCGGTCTTAAGGACAGAATGGAAAAACTCAACAAGGACTACGGCATGGAATTCTATTTCATCAGCGGCTACGGTCTCAACCTCGGCGGCGGCTTTGAAACATATGATTCCTCAGGCGACAACTATTCATTCTTCGGTTTCCTTAATTCTTCAAATAAGGTAAATTCCGATGAAATTATCCCCATTCAGTCAACAGCACCCGGCACATCATGGGTTAAGGTCGGCGAGAAGTTCTCTGACGATTACCTTGCAAACGCGGAGAAGAACGGCACAGCGAAATATATCGATCCGTTCAGCCAGTCAATTGACCTTTCAACCAGCTATTATCCCGACCATACATGGACCTTCTATCAGCAGGTTCATCAGCTTGACGACAACAACACAGCACTTACCCTTGCTTTCAAGATTGCGTCAGGCGAAATCAACAGCGTAAACGATTGCCCCGATACATATCCTCAGTTCAACGATTCCCGTAACATTGCCGCTTTCCAGGGCGACCTTGACTGGGTTAAGAAGAATATTATCGCAAATGAGGAAGGCAACCCCGCGGCTGATTCACTCAAGGCGGAAGCAACCGCACTTGTAGAAAAAGGCGAAGCAATCCTTGTCAGCACAATCAACCACAGAGACGAAGAAGAAGCATACGCGAAAGAGCTTGAAGCATTCCGCGACTACGCTTCAAAGGTTCTCAAGGGCGAAACTCCCGACGCTGAGCCTGAGGAAAGCACAGACAAGACCGCAGAAGCACTCACGAAATTCGACAGCATTATGTATAAGATTTTCGGTTACTACGGATTACCCGACATCGCTTCATGGTTTGCAAAGCTTTGCTACAACCTTTTCAAGGCTGTTGTTAATCTGATTGCTGCATAAATAATAATTTCAGCTCCCTGCGGCAGATGTTGCAGGGAGCATTTTCATATTAAAAGGTGATTTTATGATAAGTCCGTTTACAAAATTCATTACGGTTATTCTCGTTTTCTTCATTTCATTCGGCTCTGTTATCACAAACGGATATAAAGACAAAAACATTGAAACCGTTACGAAAAACATAACCGACGGTATCCTTTCGGGCTCTCTCGGCACTTTTTCGTCGTCTGACCTTAAAACCGCCGCGGATATTATTGCCGCCGCTGTTTTCGATGATGATGGCGCGGCGTATTTCCCTGATGTTGATTACGAGAGCTTGGAGCGCGCAAACTGGTCGCCGTCAAAGCACCTTGCAAGAACGGAAAGACTTGCCGTTCTCTACAGGCTCGAAACTGACGAAACACTCAAAGCCGAATACAGAGATATGATTTTCGCTCTGCTTGACTACTGGGTAAAGGTTGACCCTCAGAGCGATAACTGGTGGTACAACAGGCTTTCAACTCCGAATGTTTTAGGCGAAATCGGCGTTCTCATGCGCGATGATTTAAGCCGTAAGCAGATTAGAAAGCTCGCCGTAATCTGCGGCAGAGGCTGCTACACCGTCAGCCCCGTTCTGAATGACCACACAGGTGCGAACGCTATTGACCTCTCCATGTCAAGCATAAAGTTCGGCGCGCTCACAGGCAGCCGCGCGGCGATTAAAAAAGCCGCCAAGGTCGTTTCGGGCGAGCTTAATTATTCCTCGGGCGAGGGACTCAAAAACGACAATACATTTTTCCAGCACGGCAACAGGCTCTATATGGGCGGCTACGGCGTAACCTTCATAAGCGGATTTACCAATGTCCTCAAAATGCTTTCGGGCACGGAATATATCTTTACCGAAGAACAGCTCAAGCCTTTTGCGGGCTTCATTCTTGACGGCCTGAGATATATGAGCTTCGGCAGTACGCTTGACCCAACAACAATGGGCAGGTCTGTTTCAAGAAAAAATCCTCAGCCGCTTCCGGGCACGGCAAACGCAATCCTCGAGCTTTCAAATATAGAGGAAATGCCGCGCAGAGACGAGCTGAAAGCGTACGCTCAGTCAATTAAAAATGACGAGAAAAGCGACTACGGACTTAAATATTTCGACACCGCAAAGTTCCTTGTTATCAACAACAGCGATTTCTATTTCAGCTTCCGCGGCGGCGATAATGACCTCAATTATTCCGAAATTATCAATGATGAAAATGTGCTCAGCTATAATTCATCTTTCCCGGGCGTTACGACAATAATGCACACGGGTAAAGAGTATAATAACATCAGCCCCGTTTATGACTATTCTTTTGTACCGGGTACTACCGCGATTTACGAAACCGACGACGAGCTTTTCGCTCACGAGGATTATACATACAGAAACCTCAAAGGCACATATGGCAGTGCTGTTGCAGACGGCGCGGCGGCAATGCTTGTCAAAACCTCTCACGAGGGTATCGACATGACAGTTTCGTGCTTTGCGACGGATAACGCCGCTGTGCTTCTCGGCGCGGGAATGAAAAATTCACAGGGCAAGCCGATGAACACCACGATTGACCAGTGCTTCTATAAGGGCTCATTCACCAGTGAGGACGGCACGGTAATTCATAACGGAATCAAGTACAAGATTTATGAAGGCGGCAAGCTCAGTGCAGGCAACAAAACCGCAACAGGCAACTGGCATCGCAACAACCTGCCGATTACTGACACAACTCCCGTCAATGCGGATATTTTCACGGTTTCTCTCGAAAACAACGGCTCTTACGCTTACGCCGTCATGGGCGAAAACACCGACGCCGAGTTCGAGATTATCAAAAACACCGAGGATATACAGGCTGTACGCTTACCCGACGGAAGAATCGCCGCGTCATTCTTCACCGCGGGCGAGTTCACATACGGCGGCAAAACATACAGCGGCAAAGCGGGCGAAGCAAAAATTTTTGAATAAATAAATATAACAGGTTGTCGGGAACTTCTGCAAAATGCAGGGAGCGTTCCCGACATCTTTTTCTGACTAAAAATATAGATTTATTCAGATTTGTATGTTATTATACAATTAACAATCTTCAATCGGAGGGGCATTATGGAAATTAAAAAAATTCTTGTTGTTTTCAAAACGCATCTTGACATCGGCTTTACGGATTTTGCGGAAAACGTAACCGAAAAATATATGAACGAGTTTATCCCGGGCGCGGTAAATGTCGCAAGGGAACTGCGTGAGCTCGGCGGCGAAGCCCGTTTCAAATGGACGACAGGCTCGTGGCTGATTTATGAGTATTTCCTCAGAAAAGGCGAAAAGGAATGTGCTGAGCTGAGCGAAGCTATAAGAAACGGCGACATCTGCTGGCACGGTCTGCCCTGCACAACTCACACCGAAATTATGAGCAGGGAGCTTTTTGAGTACGGACTTTCGCTCAGTCAGCGGCTCGATGAAAAATTCGGCGTTAAAACAATCGCCGCCAAAATGACCGATGTTCCGGGGCACACAAAGGCAATGATTCCGCTTCTTAAAAAAGCGGGCATTGAGCTTCTTCATATCGGTGTCAACGAAGCCTCGGCTGTGCCCGATGTGCCCGAGATTTTTCGCTGGCAGGCGGACAACGGCGACATGATAAACGTAATCTACAACGGCGAGTATGGCACATTCACGAAGCTCGGCGATACAGGCGTTGCGCTGTGGTTTGCCCATACGCTTGACAATTTAGGCGCGCAGAAAGCTGAAGAAATCGTCGAGATTTTCCGCTCCCTGCGTGAAAAATTCCCCAAGGCGGAGCTTGTTGCCGCCGACCTCAATGATGCCGCCGCCGCACTCAGAGAAGCGGAGGACTCTCTGCCGATTATTACGGACGAGATAGGCGACAGCTGGATTCACGGCACAGGCACGGATCCGAAAAAAATCTGCCAGTTCAGAGCGTTGCAGAGGCTTTACGCCGAAATGCCCGATGGAGAGGACAAGGAAACTCTTGCGCGCGGTCTGATTCTCATTCCCGAACACACTTGGGGACTTGACGAAAAAACTCATCTCCACGATAACGCCCACTATAAACGCTCGGAGTTTGAATCGCTGAGAAACGAGCCGAATTATCAGAAAATGGAGGCTTCGTGGCGTGAACAGCGTTCGTTTATGTATAACGCCGTCGATAAACTTTCTGAGGAAAATAAAAATAAAGCCCTTTCCCTTATGGAAAGAGCCGAAAGAGAGCCGCTGAGCACAGACGGATTCAAAAAAATCGCCGCAGGTGAAACGGTTGAGGGGGAGAATTTCAGCATAAAATTCACCGAGGCAGGTGAGATTGACTCACTTTCATTAAACGGCAAAGCAGTTGCCGACGAAAGCCACAGGCTGACCTCGCTTCTTTATCAGACATTCTCCTATGACGATTATCTTACTTTTCACAAAAGATATCACCGCATTGAGGACGACTGGGCGTATCAGGATTTCACGAAACCAGGCATGGAAAATGAGCATAAGGAGTTCGCCCCGACAGCGGAAATTTATAATAAAGACAACAAATTTATTGTGAAATATGAGTTCCCGAAAGAAGCCTTTGAGCTTTTAGGCGCGTCCGAAAAAGCGGATATGCTTATTGAAATTAAAGACGGCAGGGTTAAGTTTGACTTTGCGTGGTTCAACAAGCCTGCAAACAGAATCGCCGAGGCTATGTGGATAGGCTTCAACCCCGTCGGAAGCGGCAGAAAGATAAGAAAGCTCGGCGAGTTCATCGACCCTCAGAAGGTTGTCAGCCGCGGCAACAGAAGCCTCCACGGAACAGACTGGGGCGTTGCGTTCAACGAGCTGACGGTTGAGTGCGTTGACTCGGCTCTTGTAAGCCCTCAGAAGCCCTGCGTGCTTGACTTCCCGAATGTTATCCCGAATGAAAACGACGGCTTCTATTTCGGACTTCACAACAACCTCTGGGGCACTAATTTCCCGATGTGGTACGGTGAAAACGCCGCGTTCAGATTTGAACTCAGTATCAGATAATATTTTGCATCGGAAAGGATGATTTTTATGGTATCAATAGACGAATATAAAGAGCAGATTGCCGCGACACGCGACGAAAGAATGAAATGGTGGCGCGAGGCGCGCTTCGGCATGTTCGTTCACTTCGGACTTTACTCTCAGATTGGCAGAAACGAGTGGGCAATGGTTTGCGAGAACATTCCGCCCGAGGAATATGCCCAGCTTGCCGATACCTTCAAGCCCAAAGAAGGCTGCTGCCGTGAATGGGCGGCTCTTGCCAAAAAAGCGGGCATGAAATACATGGTGCTCACAACCCGTCATCACGAGGGCTTCAGCCTGTGGGATTCAAAGGTAAACCCGTTCAACTCCGTTAATTACGGTCCTCACAGAGACATTGTCAGGGAATTTGTCGAGGCCTGCCGCGAATTTGACCTCAAAATAGGTTTTTATTCCTCGCTCATGGACTGGCATCATCCCGACGGAGGCATTGCCGCGTTTGACACCGAGGCACGCCGCCGCTTCACAAAATACATAAGAGATTTAAACGAGGAGCTTCTGACAAATTACGGCAAAATCGACATTCTCTGGTACGATGTTCCCGCTCCCATGGAGAGCTGGGAGGGTTGGGATTCCCTTGAAAGAAATCAGTATCTCCGTTCGCTTCAGCCGCATATCATTATCAACGACAGAAGCCGTCTGCCCGAGGATTTCGGTACGCCCGAAGAAAATATCAAGCCGAGTGAGCGCGACTGGGAAGCCTGCATGACCTTCAATGGCGTAAGCTGGGGCTATCTTGACTCAAATCAGACAGTGCCCTACAGCTACACGGCGCAGAGAATTGCCGTAATGCTCCAGAACTGCTGTGAAAGAGGCGGCAACCTGCTTCTCAACATAGGCCCCATGCCCGACGGCTCCGTTCCCGAAGAAACAGTTGAGCCGCTCACAAAAATAGGCGAATGGCTCGAAGTAAACGGCGAAGCTGTCTATGGCACTCTCAAAAAGACCGGCGGCAATCAGTACCATACAAACGGCGTTTCACGCCCCTCAACAAAGGGCAACACCGTTTATATGTGGAATAAAATCTGGTCGCCTTACAAGGGTACAATGGGTATCGGCGGCTTCCTCAGCACCCCGAAAGCAATTTCGTTCATGGACGGTACCCCGATTGAATGGGAAAAGAAGGGCGACAGAATAATCCTTAAAAATCTCCCCGAGGAAAGCCCCGATAAAATTCTCAACATTCCCCTCATAAAGATTGAGTTTGACGAAGAGCCTCAGTACAGATTCGCGTCATATTTCCCGCAGCTCAACCACGGCAGAAATGACAGAGAAATCATCTGAATCTGTTTCTGATTTCCTCAATAATTTCAATAATCTTAAACCGCGGCTCGTATTTCGGATTTTTCGATATGAGCCGCAATCCTTTTTTGCCGAGGATTGCCTCAACATCCGTGTTCGCCCTTGCCGCGGGCAGGCACAGCGCGGGGAACATCACACACCACCAGTTGTGCCCTTTTCCTTTTTCGATAACGACCTTCAAAGCAAGATATTTCCCTGCTGGCAGGGTGAATTTTCCGTATGTTCGGGTGCCGAAGTATTCTTCACCAATGGTGATTTTCACCGTGTAATCCAATCCGCTTTTTCTGATAACTTCTTCAGCGGTATGTTCAAGCGAGCCAATCTGCGGCGTGATTCTTTCTACGGCGTTTTCAATGTCAACGCTTCCGTCAAAAATCTCCGCGCCCTTTTCGAGAATTGCGTCTCTGACTTTAAGCTTTAGCTGCTGGTCTTTTTCGCTGTCCGAAGCGGCGATAACATGAAGTCTCAGCACCTTGCCCCTCACTTCTCTGCAGGTCGCGTCAAAGCTCACCGTGCTGAGAACGATTGATATGATAATTGAAAATATAATTGCTTTTTTGAATTTTTTAAGTACAGACAAAATAAATCCCTCCCGTCTTCACAAAGAGTATGGGGAGGAATTTTGGTTTTTATACTAATACCAGATAAAAAATGGGCAAAAATTTACGAGGATTATTTTTGCCAGGCAAGGCAAAAGCCGCAGGGAATACTTGTCGTATTGTCAAGGCTTTTAACGAAGCTTGACAGAAATAAGACCGTAAAGATTGCCTTGTTTTTATCTGATATTAGTATTATCATAAATTGTTAAAATATCTTTTGCCTTGTCGCGGACGGCGTTTTTCAGCTCCACGGGTTCGAGCACCTTCATGTCCGTGCCGAACTGCATTATCCACGAAACAAGACCTTCGCTCAGCTCAACCGTGGCTCTGACGATAAAAGCGTCCTCGCCGTCAACCATGAGCGGAACATTCTCACCGAAACGCTCAAGAATGTCATCTATGAGCCTGCCGCTGCACCTCAGACGGATTTCTCCTCTTTCGCCGCTGAACATATTGAACAGCTTGTTTGAGTAGTCCGCCGAGTCGAACTCGTCCTTGTAGGAGGATACCGCGGAAAAATGCCTGTACGGCGTGTTCGTCAGCTTGATGTTGCTTATCCTGTCAAGGCGGACGTGCATGAGGTTGTTGTATTTCGGATTGTTGCAGACGAGGTAGTAATGGTCGTTTGACCAGATTAGCGCATACGGATTAACAACAAATGTACGCGCTGTGAATCTGCGCACAAAACGCCGCTCGAGTTTGCGCTTTGAGTATTCAAACTGCACCTGCAGCTTTCTTTCAATGGCGTCGCTCAGCGCACTGATTGTGTCATAAAGCTCCTCGTTTGTGCATTTTACACTTGAATTTACATAAACCTGCTTTCTGAGCTTTTCCTCCTGCGACTCGCTTATGAGCGAGCCGATTTTATACACAAGGGATTTTGTCTTTTTAGGCGAAATAAATTTTGCCGCAAGCACAGCGTCCGTGAGCAGTCTTGCCTCCGCAGGCTCAAACTTCCTGCTTCTGAGGTAATAGCCTCTTACGGGTGAGCGTGTGTTCACAATGTCCATTCCCCAGCCCTGCAAGGCTTCAATGTCGGTGTAGATTGCCTTTCTCTCAACGGAAATGCCGTAGTCCTCAAGCAGAATATCGCAAAGCTGTTCCGCGCTGAAAACATGGTTTTCGTCCGTCCTGCGGCTGAAAATTTCGTGCAGATATAAAATCCTGAGCTTCTGTGTTTCTTTACTCATATTATCACCGTCAGTAAGTAAGTTTTGCGTTCATCTCTCTGACAGTCTGTGCGTCGATTTTAAGCACCTCTCTGTCATAGGTGAACATACCGTTTATTTCAAATTCAACATCGGAAACCTGAGTGTAAACCGTTGCGCAGAGTCCTTTTTCAATCAGCGGAATAACCTGCTTTTCGTGGAGCTTTCTGTAAGCGTCGGAAAGCTGCTCGCTGCTCTTGAAGTTTACATTGTAGCCGAAGCTCTTGCTTGCGTTGTAGGCGTGGTCGGGTATGATGTAGCTCAGTCCGCCGTATTCCGTCAGTGCAAACGGACGGCTGTCAAGTTTCGGCAGAGTAACGGGGAAAATGTATCTGTGCATACTGTTGAGCTCGGGACCGCCCTGGTCGTGCCAGCCACTCGCGTGGTCAACAATTCTGCTCGGGTCGTATGCCTTGACATCCTCGCCGATACGCTTTGCGTCAAACTGACCCCACGCCTCGTTGAACGGAACCCAGCAGCCGATGCACGGACAGTTGTAAAGCGTGTCGATAATCTCATAAAGCTCTTTTTCAAAGTTATCGCGGTATTCCTTGCTCTTTCTTCCGAAAAGACCGTATTTATTGTCCTTGACCTTTGTGATTTTTATGTTGGGCAGTGCGCCGACAAGGATAAGATTCAGCTTGTCAATGCCGCTTACCATGTCCTGCCATACAATCATTCCGAGCCTGTCGCAGTGATAGTACCACCTTGCGGGCTCAACCTTGATGTGCTTTCTGAGCATGTTGAAGCCCAAATCCTTCATTGACTGAATGTCAAAAATCATCGCCTCGTCCGTGGGCTGAGTGAGAATTCCGTCGCACCAGTAGCCCTGGTCGAGAAGTCCGCGCTGGAAATAAGGCTTGTTATTTAAGAAAAGTCGGGGCAGACCTTTTCCATCCTTGCCGATTGAGTATTTTCTCATGCCGAAATAGCTTGAAACGCTGTCAGCCTCTGTCTCGCCGTCAAGGAGCTTTACTTCAATGTCGTAAAGGAACGGACTTTCGGGGCTCCACAGCTTCATGTCGGGGATTTCAATATCCGCGTCGGCTGAAATTTCACCGCTGAAAATCTCATTTTCGCCGTCCATGACGCAGGCAAAAATTTTTGCGCTTCCCGTCTGCTCGGTTTTAACATTTATCACAGCTCTGTCAATATCGGGCAGGAGCTTAATATTTTTAATGTGCGTTTCGCTTACGGGCTCAAGCCATACAGTCTGCCATATTCCCGTTGTGGAGGTGTACCAGAAGCCGTGGCTTTTGGTCGCCTGCTTGCCTCTGGGCTGCATGGCCTTGTCCGTCGGGTCGAAAACTCTGAGGTTGAGCGTGTTTTCGGCGTCCGTGAGGTAATCGGTAATATCGAAGCTGAACGGCACATAACCGCCCTTGTGCTCGCCTATGAGCTTCCCGTTTATGAAAACGCGGCAGTACCAGTCAACCGCGCCGAAGTTGAGCATGACTCTTTTGCCCTCGAAGCACTTATCAAGTGTAAACTTCTTTTCGTACCATAAAAGCTCCTTGTCGCTCACTCTTTTTTCAACGCCCGAAAGAGGGCTTTCAACGGCAAAGGGAACGAGAATATCGCCGTCGAATTTCTGAGGGATTTCATCGGTAATATCGGTTATCGCGTATTTGAAAATTCCGTTGAGATTCTGCCAGCTTTCTCTTTTAAGCTGAGGGCGGGGATATTCCTGCCACGGCTGAATTCTGTCAACCTTGTCTGTCCAGCGTGTCTTCATAATCATCATCCTTTCAGTTATGATAATATTTTAAACGAAAAGATTGAAAATGTCTATAGATTTACGCTTGAAATTACGGCGAATTTGTGATATAGTTTTCGGGTAAATAAAATATGCGGGTATGGTGGAATTGGCAGACACGTAAGATTTAGGATCTTATGCCTCACAGCGTGCAGGTTCGACCCCTGTTACCCGCACCAAAAGGACAGGTTTTTTAACCTGTTCTTTTCTTTTCTTAAAATGCCCGAAAACGTTGATATTACGTGCTTTTTGGGGCTTGTACTGATTTTTTGAGTTAAGTTGAGAAAAGATAAAATATAGTTGAATTGCCATCCAATTGCCACCCAATTGCCATCCAAAATGCCACCCATAAAGAAGCGGTAAAGCACCGAATATGGTACAAGCTCGAAAAACGCCTGAAAACAACAAACAACCGCCCGAATAAGGCGGCTGTTATCTTGTCAATGAAAATTAATGCTGAATACGTTAAAACCGCTCAGACGGGCGCACAGAGGACGAGAGCACACGCACGAGCTTGATTATTCGCCGCCGCTCTCGCGCTCTATTGCTTCATCTATGGCGCGATTTATAAAGCCGTTCAGGCTCTCGCCCTGTTGCTCTGCAAAAGCTTTTATCTGCTCTTTCTTGCCTTTCGGCACAACTAAAGAAATACGGTCGCACTTTTCAGCTTGCCATTTGTTTTTGTAATCTGTTTTGCCTGCCATATATTCACCACCTTAAAAGCCGCTATTAAAAAGGTCTATTTTTCATTGTCCTTATTATATCATAAAATGCATATCTTACACAAGATACATAATACACAAAGTTTTACATTAAATCTTGTGCAAGATTTCACATTACAGCTATTGACTTTATCGTGTACAAGATATATAATATAGACACAGTTAAGGAACGGAGCAACCGAACACACCGACAGGAGCGAAACGGCGCACACCGTCAGGAGTTTCAAGCTCGACAGCTTAACCGAATAAAATACAAGGAGTTAAAACAATGGGAAAGATTGAATTACAGGCAAAGGTAAAGGAGCTCAAAGAGCTTAAAATAATGGCTCAGGAGCTCGCGGCAGAGATTACAGGCATAGAGGACGAGATAAAGGCTGAAATGCTTTCTCAGGGCGTTGACGAGCTTATAACAGCAGAATACCGTATCAGATACAAGCTCGTTGAAAGCTCACGCTTCGACACCACAGCGTTTAAGAAAGCCCACGCCGATATATACGGGCTTTTCACAAAGCAGACGGCAACACGCAGATTGACAATAGCATAACAAAAGCTCTTGTAAAATCCACCGACCAAAGCGAATTACAAGAGCATGAGTAAAAGAAAGATAGCGGCTCACTTACCACAGCAACCGCTACCAACACAAGCTAAGGAGAAGCTGGGAGCCTTACCTCAGCTCCTCCATGATACCACAGTAAGGCAAAAAAATCAAGGAAAAAATAATAGCCGAGTGGGGCGATTGCTCCGTAGGTGTAGAGAAAGGATATATTATTATGACAGCTGAAACAATGAGAGAAAGAATGATTGCGGCGGATATACCCGTTGACGAGGATTTTATCAAAACCATAACAACATCAAACTGCGATGATGAAACAGCTGAAAGTCAGTTGCAGTCATACATCACTGACGAGCCTTTCAGAAATCTCATTATTGCGATAGAAAAAATCTACGCCTCTGACCCGACCGAGTTTGAAAAGCTCTCTGATAAGTTAGAGGAAATGGCAGTTTGAGAACAAGGCAAAGAGCGGCGAAAGCTGCTCTTTTTTCTTGCAAAAATATATAAAGAACTTGCAAAAAAGCATTGACAATACGTATTATACGTGATATAATAATAAATGTAAGGGGGAATACAAATGCCAATGACACCAAAAGAAGCGGCGCGGCTGCTTGAACAAAACGGATTTGCTTTTATAAGCTCTAACGGCTCACACCGAAAGTATTACAACGCCGAAACAGGAAAGACCGTTATTATTCCCTTTCACAGTAAAGAGCTTAAAAAAGGCACTGAGCAAGGCATATTGAAGCAAGCAGGGTTGAAATAATACCCTGCAAGCTCGTGAAATAACTATAAATACACACATACTATAAGCGGAGGTTTACAGCTATGAAAAAATACTATCCCGTGATATTCACAAAGGAAGATACAGGATTTTCAACCGCCGCCGTTGATTTAGACGGCTGTTTCTCAGAAGGCGACACATTTGAGGAAGCATATAAAAGCACTCAGGACGCTATCGGTTTATTCCTTGACGGTATTGAGGTTTTACCCGAACCCTCAGACCCGTCAACTCTCGCCGTTCCTGAGGGGCAGTTTGTGGCTATTGTTGAATATGACAGCATAGCATACAGAAAAAAGAACGGCTCAAAGTCGGTTAAAAAAACGCTTTCAATCCCTGAGTGGCTCAATGATGAAGCAGAGCGGCAGCATATCAATTTTTCCAAGCTCTTACAGGAAGCGTTAAAAAACAAGCTGAATGTATAATCGGTGCAGGGTGTAAAAGCCCTGCATTTTCTTTTTTCACGAGCTTGTTATAAAAAAAGTCTCCCCCTGCGACTGTCCCGAGTTCACAAAGAGAGAGCTTAAAAATTGTCAGCATACAGATTATAGCACATATAATAATCGTCTGCAAGCTCGTATATTGTTTATAAGCCGTCAGAGCCGATATAAGCGGCTTCATTTATCGGGCGGTAATTTCTTCGAGCCGTTCAATAACAAGCTCCTGAGAGCTCCCAAGCCGTTCCTTGAAGCTCTTAAAGCTCGTGAAACAAAATGAACGCTCTGAAATATAATGCTCTCTGAATGTTTCAAGCTCGCGCTTGTGGTTCTTTAACCGTCTGAGGGCGTGTTTTTCTTCGGTTCGTATTCTCTCACCGTTTACGCCGTTTTCTGCGCCGAGCTCTTTGAATGTCTTGTTATCATAAAACCGTCCGCGTATAATATCGCGCTGAAACTCTGTCAGATGTTCGCTCATAGCCTTGTCAATGGCTTTTTTAAGCTCTGAGATAAATATACCGTCCTCAGCGGTTTCGAGCTCCTGCGCCGCCGTATCGTCTGCTATGCTGTCAATAACGGTTACGGCTTCATCTTCAATCCCTTTTATGGGTTCGTCAAGGGAGCAACATTCATTCAATGGGCGGCTTTTATCAGTCCTGAAGCCGAGCATATCAAACACCATTTTTTTAACCTGAAATGTTGCATAGCTGATAAACTTATATTCTTTTTCAGGCTCAAAGGCTTCTATCATACCCACAAATGCAATATAGCTTTCCTGTTTCATATCGTCAAGGGTAACGCCGCAGTTATGACACCGACCGCCGAGCTTGTTATAATACCCCGTTACGAGCTTGTAAATGAGCTTGTATGTGTTCTGCCATAGCTCCCACGTGTACCCCGTTTCACCTTGTTTAATGGCTGTTGCAAGCTCCTCATTTGTCATTGACAAAGTAACCACCCCGAATTATAATATCTTTGCGAGAGAACATATAACACGGCAGGCGGCTCACTGTAAAAGGTGAACCGTTTTTTATTTTTAAAAAGGGTATTCGTTCAGTTTTGTATTTTTTATTCGTGTTGTTTCGTATAACAGTAAAAGTATTACTTTATCTTACCCATAAGGTAATAAAATGAAGCCCGAAAAAGTACGCAATATCAAGGCTTTTCAGCGTTTAAGCCTTGTTTTCTGTCTATATTCGTTTGTTTCGTATAAAGTAAATCTTACCGTTAAAAAGTAATACTTTAAGGCTCTGCAAGCTCGTATTATCAAGGGCTTTCAGCTCTGCATATCAATTTCAACATTTCAAGCGAAAATGTCAACATTATTTGAGTTTCTGCAACAAAAACGGGGGTTTCTGCAACAAAAACGCCGATAAAAGTACAGGAAACTGTTTTAAAAGTACCGAAAACCCCGATAAAAGTACAGGAAACTGTTTTAAAACTACAGGGAAACCCCGAAAAACAACAGGGAAACCGTTTTAAAACAACAGGGAAACCCCGAAAAACAACAGGGAAACTGTTTTAAAACTACAGGATAACCCCGAAAAACAACAGGGAAACTGTTTTAAACTCACATGGTATTATTTAAAACAAGTTTAAAAGGCTGTTCAATTTTTGAACAAGCTAACCGCCTATCTTGTTCAATTTCTGAACAAGTTTAATCTTTTTTCGGTTCTGACTTGTTCAGTTTCTGAACCACCGTATAGAAAAAACTGCATTTTCACTTGTTCAATTTCTGAACCCATATTGTATATATACGCCATATCATAGCAGTTTTTTATACTTCCATTTACTACTGAATGAATAAACATTAG
>JAZUFU010000133.1:0-25092 GCA_045640865.1 Acutalibacteraceae bacterium
ACAAGCTCACTCATAAGGAAAGACGCCGTGTTTTTGCCCGCGCTGAAAAGCTCATGATAATGTTTATTGAAGTCAAAGCAGAGAATATAATCATTATCGGGCACAATGTAGCCTATCGCGTCATTGGCAAGGCCGAAAACAATTGTGTTTTCGCCGAAAAGCTCCTCAATGCACGGATACGAGAAATCCTCGCCCGAGTATGATTTTTCAGCAGTAAGCATTCCGCCGCCGCGCTGCATATCGGGGAAAACTTCACCGGGCATAAGCACAAGTTTAACCTTGTTGCCAAGCTCCATATAGCCTATTTCAGACACGATATAGTAGCTGTCATTGTCATACAGAACCTCGTTTGACGCAAGATTCAGCTTACCCGCAAGCTTCATTACAGGATTGGTTGCCTTAATATGAATCTCTTTGAAAACGGTGTTGAGAACAGGCTCAAGAGCGATTTCTTCGGCAGGAGTCCAGTTATCAAACCATGCGCTGTGATGAGTGTCTTTCAGCTCTTCGGTTCTTTCGGGATGTTCCGCAAGGAATTCTTTGAGTGCTTCCTGATATCTTTTTTCTGTAGCAGCTTCTGATTCGACGTTATATGTTAACGGATCAGCTTTTATTTCTTCCTCGGTTTTAGTAACAGACAGTGCCATTTTACCCAACTGAGTTCCATATCCGCGCATTATGTCATCACGGCTGTCAGTGTTGATTTCCGTGAAATCCTGATTACTCTCTGTGGGATAAATATTTGCGACCGAACCGTTAAAAAACATAAAGTTATAGCCCGCTTCACAGATTTTCTTTCCCATATAGTAAACAAAGTCAGCAGAAAGACCGTCGCCTTTATTCAGCGGCTCATAAGCCGAGGCAATAGATGTAAAATAAGGGTGAGCGGCGAAATTGACAATCATAGTAGGCTTTGATTCTTTGTTATCGGGAGTAAAAATCAGTCTGTTCATTTCTTCAATTGTCTGTGTGCTTACTTCCGTTCTTTTTCTCGCATATGATAAATTATAAAAATTCGCGTATGAAATCTTCTTAGAAGCGAAGCTCATGCTGCCCTGTTCCATATTGTTATAGGCATTGACAACAGTTTGAGCTACCTTGTCATAAAGGAACTCCATATATTCCTCATCATAGCCCTGCTTGGGTGTGCCGATACGGAGAAGTCGCTTCATAAAATTGCAGATAATCTTTTCAAAGGTATTTGACCAGATTCCCTGCGTATCAATGCAGCTATGACAATGCGTTGAAGCAACCGTAATGCTTGAAAAAGCGTCTTTATCAGCGATTTTATCAGCTATTCTGCTGCGGATTTCCCTTACATCGCTGTTTGCAATACCAACGCAGTCAACAACCGCTATCGCTGTCGCCCCCCTGCCTGTGCCATCATCAACCGACACTGCTCTGACACACATATCGGTATATTTCTGCTTAATAACACAGCAGAGCTTGTTTGACAGCATACGCGGAATTGATTTGATGCAGTTGACGGCAAGCGAAAAATCATGTTTTGCTTCATCGTATTCTTTGTATTTCAAGTCATTAAAAACCCATCCTAAAACCCTGAAAAAGTCAAAAAGTGCCGCATCATAGCCGCCGCCTGTGTAATATGTTTTCTCGAATAAATCGTCGGGAGTTAAAATTCCCTCTGCACTGCCGAGACTCCATTTGCCCGTCGCGGACTGCTTTTCAAAGCCCGTACCCTCATAGAAGTTCTCACTTTTATACTGACATACAGGCGTAAAATCCTCGTCTCTGGGAAGAAGCGCGGAAACGAAATTGCCGAAATTTTCAATAATTCCTTCGGCGGCTTTACTGCTCTTGAAATCTGATGCCGCAAAAGCCGTTACCGAAGATGATAAAATAAATAATACAGCCATAAAAAGCGCGGCTGAACGCTTAAGAAATGTAGTGTTTTTCATGCGCATCCCTCTTTCTTTTTGATTAAAGCACGCTGTACATTGACGGCGCGTCATCTTTGTTGGCGAACTCGCTGACTTTTTCCACCTTGATTCTGGTGGTGTTCGCTCCGATTGAAATTTCGATTACATCACCAACCTTTACATCGTAGGAAGCTCTCGCAACCTTGCCGTTGACAAGAACTCTTTTTGCGTCGCACACTTCGTTTGCTACCGTGCGGCGTTTGATAATTCGCGTTACTTTAAGATATTTGTCTAATCTCATAATAAACCTCCTCCTTTCGATGAACATGTGCTTATAATATACCGCTTATTGCTTGAAATGTTGTAAAAGGGAATGAAACACACCAAAAAAGGAATGAGATGCGCAAAATGTATGTTTTATCCGAACAACAAAGCAGAAAAGCGATACAAAACAAAAAAGGACCGTCAGATAGACAGCCCTTTGCCTGCGAAATTATTTAACTGCGTCTTTGAGAGCCTTACCTGCCTTGAAAGCGGGAACTTTAGAAGCAGGAACAGTCATTTCTTCGCCTGTTCTGGGGTTACGGGCTGTTTTCTCAGCGCGTTCTCTTACTTCAAAAGTGCCGAAGCCTACGAGCTGAACTTTATTGCCTTTTGCGATTTCTTCTGCGAGAGTTGCAAAAACAGCGTTAACCGCTTTTTCTGCGCATTTCTTCTCTATGCCTTCTTTTGCGGCAACCGCATTGATGAATTCTGTCTTGTTCATTTGATTTAATCCTTTCTGATTATAAAATTTGATTTATGATGAAATACAAGGTATGTATATCATTCCTCTGTAAGTTTTGCTTCGTCCCAGAGCCTGTCCAGCTCCTCAATTGTCGCCTCTTTCATGTTGATATTTCTTTCTTTTGCAAAAGTTTCAACTTTTTTGAAGCGTGAAGCAAATTTGTCCGTCGAAATGGTAAGAGCCTCTTCGGAGTCTATGTCAAGAAATCTCGAAACATTGACAGCGGCAAAAAGAATATCGCCAAGCTCCTCGAAAGCATTTGCATCATCTTTTTTATTGATAGCCGCTTTCAGCTCATCAATTTCTTCACTGAGCTTGTCTAAAGCTCCGCCGATTTCACTCCAGTCAAAGCCTGCCTTTGAAGCCTTGTGCTGAATCTTCTGCGCTCTCATAAGTGCGGGAAGCTCTCTGGGAACGGAATCAATTGAATCCGAAACGGTTTTCTGATTTTTGGTCTGGCGTTTTATCGCGTCCCAGTTTGTCAGAACATCGTCAACGCCGTCAACATTTACACTACCGAAAACATGGGGGTGGCGTGTTATCATTTTCTTGGCGTTTTCGTCGGCAACATCGTCGATGGTGAAATTGCCGTTTTCCGTCTCAATCTGAGCGTGGAAAATAACCTGCATGAGCACATCTCCGAGCTCCTCACGAAGCATGGGAATGCTCTTTTTGTTTATGGCCTCGATAGTCTCATAGGTTTCCTCAATGAGACTGCTTCTGATGCTCTCATGAGTCTGCTCAATATCCCACGGACAACCGCCCTCGGAGCGAAGCAGACGGATAACATTAACGAGGTCATAAACATTGTATTTGTCTTTAAACTCAAAATTGTCTATCATAATTATTAACCTAAAATTCCTTTTTCTTCAAGAGTTTTGGCGATTTTCTCTCCCTTGGGCAACATTTCAACATCGTCCTTTGAAATGCCCTTGATAAGGAGAAGAGCTATAACATAAGCAAACACAGCCGCGATAACCGCGATAAGTGTTGCGATTGTAACACCGTTAAGTCTTGATGACGGGTCGCCGACATTCTTGAGAATTCCGCCGAAAACCTTGTAGCACGCAAGAGCACTCGCCGCGCTGATAGCCGCGCAGATAAGCGGCTTTACAAGAATAGAATTGAAATTGAGCTTTACATCAGTAATTCTAACCAGCGCAAAGACATTTATTACAACAATTACAACATAGCACACAATTGAACCGATGGGCGCGCCGTTGATGTTGATTGACGGATTGCCGACAAGCACGTAGTTGAGGATAATCTTGACAATCGCACCCGCGACAATTGATTTGAGCGGAATATCCATTCTGCCGACAGCCTGGAGCATATTTGTAACAGGCGATGAAACGGCGAAAAGGAAAACAGCAAAGCCGTATGTACGGAGTATCGGAGCGGCAATTGTAACAATATCGCCCGCCTCAGTTCCGTTATAAACAAGCCCGAGAATCGGCTCAGCAAGCACTGCCATGCCGAAGCCCGCAGGGAGCGCAACAAGCATTGTGATTCTGATAACGGATTCAATTGTAATCTTTATGTTCTTTTTATCTCTTATCGCCCATGCGGCTGAAAGTGCGGGAATCGCGCTGATGCCGAGCGTCATTGTTATTGTCGGGATAAGATTTTTAAAGTCAAGCGCGGAAGTATATGCGCCGTAAAGGTATGTAGCGATATCACCGTCCGCCGTGTGTGAAGCGGCAATCTGTGCCGAATACATTGATTTAAGCGTTGCAAGGTCGATATTAAGCGCATACGCAAGGCGGTTGCTGATTGTAACAGTATCAATAAGATTTGTTACATTGAGGATAAGCGAACCTGCCGCAACGGGAAGCGCGGTATAGATAATCAGCTTGCCCCAGCTCTTTGAGGGCTGAGCCTCGGGAGCTTCAGAAAGCATATCGGCTGTTATGCCGTCGCCCGAAATCTTGTGTCTTATCATAAGGAAGATAAGACCGAGCACTGTGCCGAGCGTAACGCCGCTTATAGCTCCTGCCGCCGTGTAGGGATAAATTGCGCTGAGAGCCTCAGCCTCAGTCAGAGCCTTTACGCCGAAAACAGGAAGTCCTGCCGAGAAACGCTTGATGCCGTAGTTCATTATAATGTAAGCTGTCGCAAGACCGAGGACGAGCTTACCGAGAGCTTCGATAACCTGAGAAATCGCCGTCGGAATCATGTTGCTTAAGCCCTCATAATAGCCTCTGTAAGATGACATACAGCAACAGAAGAAAACAGACGGAGCGATGAACATGATGCTCGACCAGTTATCGGGCGCGTGAATAACAAACTTGGAATACGGGTACGCAACGCCCATGAGAATTATTGTCGCAACAGAGCCTGTGAGAAGGAAAATCTTTCTCGCGGTTTTCATGATAACTCTGATATCTCTGTAATGACCAAGAGCCTTTTCCTGAGATACGAGCTTTGAAACCGCAACAGGCAAGCCCGCCATGGCGATTGCATAAACGGGTGTGTAAATATCGTACGCTCTGGAAAAATAGCCTCTGCCGACGCCGCCGATGAGCGCGGTAAGCGGCATTTTATAAAGCGCGCCTATCACTTTAACAAGAACGGTTGCCACGACGAGTATAAACGCGCCGTTGAGCATTGACTGCCCCTGCTTTTTATTTTCTCCCATAACGAAACCTCCGATTAAGGTTGCATAACAATGATAACGATTTATTTTAGCACAAATATCACGCTTTGGCAATACCTGTAATAAAAATTACAAAAAATTACACTCAGCCGATGAATTCTTTGAGAAGCGAGTCTTCGGGAAGCAGAGAAGCATCAAGAGAATCGAACTTGCTCATTGACTCTTTAAGTCTCAGAGCCTCGTCAGCGTAAGGACTGTCTTCCCCTACTGTTGAGAGAAGCTTTATCGCCTCGTCGCGGAAAAGACACGGCTCATAAGCGTGGAATGAGTTAATGAAGAAATCGGCGTTGCTCTTATACGGAAAAATGAATTTATCCTCCCCTTTTCTTACGCCTGCCCAGAGAAAATATGTATATTCAACCGTTGAACCTCTGAATTTATAGTCTCTTATAAATCGTCTTGTAAGGCGGACATTTCTTTTTGTCAGAAGAACTCTGCCTGTGTTTTCTGTTACAACACGGGAGGAAGCATTGATATAGATTTTGTAAACATGGTCTTTATCGACATCGCCCGTGATAATCGGGTTCAGCGCGTGGATACCCTCAACAATAATAACATCGTTGGGTTTAAGCTCAATATGAGTGCCCTTTTCCTCGCGCTTGCCTGTGTTGAAATTGAAAACAGGAAGCTCTGCTTCTCTTTTAGTGATAAGAGAATTGAATGTATCCTTGATAAGCGGCAGGTCAAGAGCGGTGATGTTTTCGTAATCGGGCAGACCGTCGCTGTTTATCGGAATATCGTCCCTGTCATAATAGAAATCATCAAGAGAAATTCTGAAAGCGTTTTTGCCTTTTTTAGATATGCCCTCGGCAATTTTCATTGCTGTTGTTGTCTTGCCTGAGGAGCTGGGACCCGCAAGCATGACAATATCAACAACGCTGTTTTCTAGAATATTCTCAACAGCCTCGTTCACCTGTCTTTTGTATTCGTCCTCACATGAGCGGATATAGCCCTCAGCGTCCTTTTTGAGAGCGGCGTTGACTGCGGCGTAAGAGTAAGTTTCTTTCATAGGTTATCCTCCGTAAAGCTCATAGAATTTTAAAATGTTTTCTTTGCGTTCGATAATTTCGCTGAACCTTGTATTGTATTCATACGGAAACTTGAAGTTAAATATTCTATCAATATTATTAACGCCGTACTGCTTGAGCTTTGTAACAGCTCCCGCACCTGCGGCAAGCACCGTATGACACTCCTCCATCATGAATATATTGTAAAGACATTCATAGCCTTTTTTGCACCAGCCGACATTTTCAAGGTTGCCGAGTGAGCGGCTTTGACGGTACATATAATAAGGCTCGTAGCCGTTCTTAGTGAACTGCTTTTCCGCTTGAGTGAGCATATTATTGGCAAGCTCACCGCTTTCAACATCAATTTTACCCGTAACAATTCTTGACGAACGCTTTAAAGCGAGCGTATGTAATGTGATATTTTCGGGATTTAAAGAAATCGCCGTATCAAGAGTGTTGCAGAATGACGGGAATGTGTCGGTGGTAAGTCCCGCAATCAAGTCCATGTTGATGTTGTCAAATCCCGCTTCACGCGCGGCTGCAAAGGCTTCAAGCGTCTGCGCGCTTGTGTGCTTTCTGCCGATAACCTCCAAAACGGAGTCGTTGAATGTCTGCGGGTTTATGCTTATTCTGCCGACGCCCGCGTTTTTGAGGGCGTAAAGTTTTTCTTTTGTAACCGTGTCCGGTCTGCCTGCTTCAACCGTGTATTCTCTGAGATTTGTTAAATCAAAATTATCAGAAATTACACCGCAGACTTTCGTAAGCTGTTCCGCGTTGAGAGTCGTAGGCGTGCCGCCGCCCCAGTAGATTGATTCGAGTCTGAGACCTAATCTTTTTGCGATTTCGGCGGTGTATTCAAGCTCCCTGCAAAGGTTTTCGACATATTCGGGAATGAGCTTTTTCGCCTGCTCGATTGAGTGAGAAACGAACGAGCAGTAATTGCACCTTGTCGGGCAGAAAGGAATTGAAACATAAAGGCTGAACGATTCTTTCCTTGAAAGAGCCGTGATTTTTTCCTCCGCCTTTGAAACGGAATACGCAAGCTGAGTTTTGTTTTCCTTAACAAGAAGCTCATCGGTGAAGTATTTTTTCGCGCTTTCGTCGCCTGTTTCGGCAACAAGGGCGGTCATCAGCTTTGACGGACGCACGCCCGTGAGAATTCCCCACTGAGGAACGTAACCTGTCGCAGATGAAAGAATCCCGAAAAGCATAACCATCATCTTTTTTTCGCAGGAGTCAAAGAACTCCGCATCGGCAACAGCCGAAGAAACAGATGCCTTGTCGCTGTACGCCTCGCCCGCGCAGTCAAACGAAACGCTTATATCCGCCGTTGTGCCGCTGAGCTTCATTTCAGTTACAACCGTCAGCTTGTCCTCGCCGTCAAAATCCCTGACAACCGCGATTTTTTCAAAAGGATAAAACACACGGCAGAGATTTTCCGCTTCGTAATGAAATTTATGGTCGATAACTCTGAGAATCATAATTCTACCTCAAATAGTAGTTGCTTTCACGCTCTTTGTTAAGCGTGGTAAATCTCCCGTGCCCGGGGAAAACCTGATAGTCTCCGTCTAAATCAGCAAGCTTTTTAAGTGAATTTCTCATTTTAAACGGCTCACTTGTCGGGAAATCAGTCCTGCCGATTGAGCCGCTGAAAAGTGTGTCTCCGCTGAAAATCACATTTTCGTCGGGAACAATATAGCACACACTGCCCATGGAATGACCCGGTGTTTCCATAACCTTAATTTTGATATTGCCGACGGAAATTTCATCGCCGTCTTTAACGGTAATGTCAGCCTCGGTCATCTCCTGTAAAACAGGGAAACGCATACCCGAGTTGCATTTTTCGATATTGTGAAGATTTTCCGCGTCGGCCTCGCCAATAACGATTTCCGCGCCTGTTCTGCGCTTTAATTCAGCCGCACCGAAAACATGGTCGTAATGACCGTGAGTGATGAGAATATATTTTATATTTTTATCCTTAACGGCAGGCTCAAGCTCAGCGAAGTCAGCGCCCGGGTCAATCGCCGCGCTTATGCCTGTTTCTTCATCGGTTATGACATAAAAATTCGTACCGAGAATTCCGACCTGCAAAAATTCGGCTTTCATCAGTTTTTCCTCCAGATAGTCGTATCCATAATAATGGTAACAGGGCCGTCGTTGTTGATTTCAACCGCCATGTCAGCACCGAAAACACCGTGCTCTACCCTTTTAACGCCGTTTAAAGAGAGCTGCTCCATGAAATATTCATAAAGCGGAACAGCCTTTTCCGGTCTCGCGGCGAAAACAAACGAAGGTCTGTTGCCCTTTTTCAAATCGGCACAGAGTGTAAACTGAGAAATAACAAGAATTTCGCCGTTAATATCGAGAAGCGAAAGGTTCATTTTGCCCTCGCTGTCCTCAAAAACACGCAGTTTTGCTATTTTTGCCGCAAGGATTTCCGCGTCCTGCTTTGTGTCGTCGTCCTGCACGCCGAGCAGTACATTGAACCCTTTGCCGCACGAGCCTTTTAATTCGCCGTCAACGCTGACCTTTGATGATGTAACTCTCTGAACAACCGCTTTCATTTTTTAACCTCTATTCTTTCAGACAAAAGATCTGTCAACCTGTGTAATGCCGTTAATTCTAAGAAGCTTATTCATTACCTTTTTAAGATGAACAAGATTGTCAACGGAAATTACAAATGTCATAACAACTCTGCCGTCTTTGCTTGTCTGTGTATTTATCGAATGAATGTCAACGCCCATTGAATCGAGCTGAGTTGAAATATCAAGGAGCATACCGCGTCTGTCAATGCAGGTAATAACAAGGTTCGCCTTGAATGAATCCTGACTTTCACCGTCCCAACTCGCTTTAATCCAGCGTTCGGGCTCGGGCGCAAACTCAATACTTACAGGAACATTCGTGCAGTCCCTCTTGTGAATGGAAACGCCATGTCCTCTTGTGATAAAGCCGATAATATCGTGGCCCGGGATAGGATTACAGCAGCCCGAGAGTTTGACAAGGCAGTTTTCTATGCCCTCAACAATAACGCCGTCGCCCTTTGCCCTCTTGGTCTTAACGGGAACGGTTTTGATTTCCTCTTCGGTAATCTCCTCAAGCTGTTTCGCCTTGAGCATTTTGTTGTAATCGTCTTTGATATTGGCAAGGAGCTTCGGAAGATAAATTCCGCCGTAACCGACCGCCGCGTAAAAATCGTCAACAGTCGCAACTTTCTGTTTCGCCGCCTGCTGAAGCATAAAGCCCTCACGGTCTTCATCGGCAAGGCGTATTCCCATTCTGCGGAATTCGCGCTCAACGGCGAGCTTACCCTCGATGATATTTTCTTCGCGCTTTTCTCTTTTGAACCACGCTCTGATTTTTGCCTTTGCCGCGGTTGTGCGGGCAATATTCATCCAGTCTCGGCTCGGGCCTTTGTCCTTCTGATTTGTGGTAACAATTTCGATTATATCGCCCGTCTGCACCTGATAATTAATGGGCACAATTCTCTTGTTGACCTTTGCCGATGTCATTTTATGACCGACCTCGGAGTGTATCGCATAAGCAAAGTCAATAACTGTCGAGCCTGCGGGCAGGTCGATTACATCGCCGCCCGGAGTGAAAACAAACACTTCCTCGGGGATAAAATCTTCCTTGATTGTGCGGACAAGATCCTCGGGATTTCCTGTTTCTTTCTGCTCCTCAAGGAGCTGTCTTATCCATTCAAGTCTCTTGTCGGGCTTTTCCTTGCCCGTCATGCCGAGCTTATATTTCCAGTGAGCCGCAACGCCGTACTCAGCTGTCTGGTGCATTTCCCAAGTTCTTATCTGAACCTCAAAGGGCGTGCCGTCTTTGCTGATAACAGTTGTGTGAAGCGACTGATAATCGTTCTTTTTCTTGGTGGAAATATAATCCTTGAATCTGCCTAAAACAGGCTGATACATTTCATGAATTATGCCGAGGCAGTGATAACATTCGTCCTGCGTATTTACGATAATTCTGACAGCATAGACATCATAAATCTCTTCAATGCTCTTATTCTGACTTATCATTTTGCGCTGAATGCTGTAAACGGATTTAATTCTGCCCGTAATATTGCAGTCGGGAATTTCCTGACTGATTCTTTCATAAATCTGCGTCTTTATGCCCTCGAGATATTTACCTCTTTCTTTCTGCTGTCTTGCGAGGTAAGCCTCAATTTTATTGTACTCAAACGGGTCAAGATAGCTCAGAGCAAGGTCTTCAAGCTCATCTTTCATCTTTTTGATACCGAGCCTGTGAGCTATGGGAGCATAAATATCAAGCGTTTCTTTCGCTTTTTCTCTGCGCTTATGCGGACGCATATAGCTCAGCGTTCTGAGGTTATGAATTCTGTCTGCAAGTTTGATGATGATAACGCGGATATCCTGCGACATGGCGAGAAGCATTTTTCTCAGATTCTCCGCCTGCTGCATTTCCTTTGTATTGATTACAGGCATAACAACAGACTTTGCGCCGTCTGCCTGCTCATTCTGCATTTTTTTCTCATTAGCGTCCTCAGAGAGCTTAGTCAGCTTCGTAAGACCGTCAACGATAGAAGCGATTTCCTCACCGAAGCGTGAAATTACATCCTGCTTCGTCGCGCTTGTATCTTCAACAATATCGTGGAGCAAAGCCGCGATAATTGAGCTTTTGTCCATGCCGAATTCCGCAAGAATCTGCGCAACGGCAATCGGGTGAATTATATAAGGCTGTCCCGAAAAGCGGAGCTGTCCTCCGTGAGCGGCTCTCGCCCACTCGTACGCTCTGTCTATTTCTTCAATTTCTTCCTTGCTCATGCTCTTTTCAAGAGTTTCACGGAGCTTTTTATATTCATTGTCTTCTTTTTTTGTTTTTTCGTCAAACTGTATTGCCACTCAGCTCACCTCCGTTAATGCGTTAATGCTTTTAATCTTTTAATAATCGGTGCGTCCTCAAAGCTGACCTTTGCAACCGCCGCGGGAAGTCTCAGCCTGTCCCCGTCAGCTTCAAGAAGCGAAAGCTGTTTCATCGCTTCAATGCTGCACATCACGGCCGCGTAACGCTCCTCGTTAAGTCTTGTGCAGAGGATTTCCGTTCCGTAATCCCAGCCGCCGCACGAGCGGATAAATCTATACACAGCCGCGTTAAGCTCTCTGTCGGGAAGCATCTGAGAAGCCTCCGACGCGTTAAGCTCGCCGCCTCGCATAAGCCGCTCAAAAAGACGGATATCGTGAAGCAGTTTTTCCTCATTCACGCCGTGCGGTCTGATATTTTTTATTATTATACTTACGCTTACGCGGTTCATATATTCATTTCGTTTTATTCCTGCGGCAAGGTCAACGAAATCCCCTTTTTCAAACGGGAATTCAGCCGCCGTGCACGAGAATTTAACCGCCTGAATTCTGCTCCCCGCGCGTGAAAGCTCAAGGCGCAGATGCTTGCCCGAGCCAATGGGCGTAATACTTTCGATTTTCATATTGAAAAGACCAAAAACAGGCTGAGGATTTCCCGCGCCGCAAGGCTCCATTGTTTCGGCAATTTCAAGCAGCGTTTCGTTGATTGAATGGAGCTTTAATTTATAGTCAATCCGCTGAATCATAAACGGCATTTCAAACTGCGAGGCGTAAGCGTTAATTGCTTTTCTGAATTCATCAATTCTCGCGCTCTCAACGCCAAGACCTGCCGCTAACTTATGACCGCCGAAATGGGTAAGCGTATCCTTAACCGCATTAAGCGCGTCATAAAGCGAAAATCCGTCAATGCTTCTGCCCGAGCCTTTTGCCGTCTCACCGTTTCTGGAAATCACAATCGCAGGTCTGCCGTAAAGCTCCGCAAGGCGCGACGCAACAATGCCGATAACGCCGTCGTTCCAGTCCTCACCGTCAACAACGAGCACGGAATCGTACATCATTGACGGAGTATTTTCTATCTGTTCAAGAGCGAGAGCTGTTATCTCCTGCTCCGTTTTCTGTCTCGAAGTATTTTCCTCACTGATTTCCTCCGCGAGAAGCTGTGCCTCTTTCTTATCAGTGCTGATAAGGAGCTTCAGGCCTCTTTCGGCGTTGCCCATTCTGCCTGCGGCGTTAATTCTCGGTGAAAGCGCAAACGCGAGCTCAGACGAGGTCGGCTCTTTTTCGGTGGTCGCCGCCGCTTCTCTGAGTGCAGATATACCGATACACGGAGACTCCGCAATTTTATAAAGTCCACGCTTTACAATGCTTCTGTTCTCGCAGAGCAGAGGCATGACATCGGCTACTGTGCCGAGTGCCACAAGGTCAATGTATTTTTCGGTCGCTTCGTCGGCTTCACCCTCAAGAGCGCAAATCAGCTTATATGCAACGCCCGCGCCGACATAATCCTTGAATTCAAGCAGGCAGTCCTCTCTGTGAGGGTCAACAACCGCAACGGCGTCTGGCAGCTCCTCGGACGGAAGATGATGGTCGGTAATCACAAGCTCCATGCCGAGCTCTTTAATGTATTTCGCCTCTTCAATGGCGGAAATTCCGTTATCAACCGTGATAATCAGCTTGACTCCCCTGTCGTGAAGCTTATCGACAGCCGATTTGCTCAAACCGTAGCCCTCGGTGTGCCTGTCAGGAATATAATATGACACATTCGCGTTTAAATCTTCAAGATACGAATATAAAACAGCGGTGGCGGTTATGCCGTCAACATCATAGTCGCCATAGACAGCGATGCTCTCGAAATCATCGACAGCTTTTCTTATGCGCTCAACGGCTTTGTCCATATCGGGAAAGTCGAGCGGGAACGCCTCGTCCGCAGGCTCAAGACCGAAAAATTCCGCCGCAGCATAGACATCCTCTATTCCTCTTGTATATGCAAGCAGAACGGCGTGCGGGTCAATGTTCAAATCCTCCGCCGTCTGAATAATAGCATCCTGATTTATGGGCATAATCTGCCATTTTTTTCTGTTCAAAGCCGCCGCCTCCTTTGCAGATAGTGAATTACAAAACTAACCATTTAAGCATTTTACCATTTATTTTGAAAATAATCAATAACTAAATCAAATAAAGTGATTCAAACAACCGAAAAGGCACCACTTTCGCGGTGCCTTGTTTTATATCTTAATATTCAATTGTCTTTTTGCAGATGCTTATGCGGCTGAGAGTATCATTCCTACAAGCATATTGCCGTTTCCTAAAACTCTGTTGTTCTTGTCTTTTGTGAAGTTGGTTTTAGGATCAAAGCAGCCTAACTTTTCTCTCCTGATGTTATACGCCGTCTGTTTGCCTCTGCTGTCGGTCTTTATATACCCTACCTCTTTTGAGGCTCTGTTTCTGATAATCATTTCTGACATTATAACCACAACCCCTTAAATATTAAATTTATTTTCGGATTGCCGTCGTGGTTAAACGCCGTAATTTTCTGCGGCTGTGCCGCTTTAATGAATTGTCCGATCGTTCACCAGACGGCTTTTGAATTTTGTAACTGTTCTCATTTCAAAAGCCTCCTTTAAATTTTCTTTCTCATTCATTTAATTTTCTTTCCCTTGGTTCACTTACATTATAGCAGAAAATCGGGAAAAGTCTATTCGCAAAATAGACAAAGTTGTAAATTATATTTGTGCAATTTAAATATAATTATTTTTCAAGTGCTTCAAAATGCGGGCAGTCAATCTTATCAACTATCTGATAAGGCGCAACATATCTTACAGCGTTTGTGATAATTTTCTGCACATTTTCATTGTAGAAGCTCGGATTTGACTCATGACCGGGCTGGAAATAGAACACCTTGCCGAGTCCCCTGTTCCACACGTTGCCAGAGCGGAAAACCTCGCCGCCCTTGAACCAGCCGATGAAAATCTGCTCGTCGGGAGCGGGAATGTCAAATCTTTCACCGTACATTTCTTCCGCCTCAAGCTCAAAATAATCGGGAATGCCCTTTGCTATCGGATGCTGAGGAAGAATATTCCATATACGCTCACGGTCGCCCTCTCTCCATTTAAGCGAGCAGGTCGTGCCCATAAGGCTTCTGAAAGGCTTTGAAAAATGAGCGGAGTGCAGGAAAATCATGCCCATGCCGCAGAGCACTCTGTTATGTATCTTTTTAGCAAGTTCATCGGGTACAAGCTCATGCTTGCCGTGTCCCCACCAGATAAGAACATCTGTTGAGTTAAGAATTTCATCGGGCAGACCGCTTTCGGCTTCCTGAAGATTTGCAGTTCTTACATTGAAATCCTCATTTGTTTTGAGAAAATCTCTGATAGCACCGTTAAGTCCCTCGGGATAAACAGCCAATGTGCTTTTGCCTGTAGTTTCAACTGAGTTTTCGTTCCATACCGTTACATTTATCATAATAAAACCTCCCTGTTTTTATCAGTGTATCACTTACGGCAATTTAATTCAATACAAGGTTGACAAAAAGTTGCGGATTTGGTAAATTTATTAAGAGGTGATTTTAATGAAAAGCTTTTTAATTGTACTTGTAATCAGTCTTGCGGTCAGCTACGGCTGGGGCATGCGCGGCGCGCTTATCGGCGGCGAAAAAGGCGCGGCTCTGCCGGGCGCTCTGCTCGGTATGTTCCTTGCTCTTTTTTCGGGTAACGCATATATAGCAGAGAGATTTTATTTCTTCGCGGCGGCGGGCGCAATCGGCATGGCATACGGCGGCTTTGAGCCTTATGCGCAGACCATGAGCTTTATTCTTCACAGAGACGGACCGGAATTTAACAGAGGGCGCGGCTATCGCGGTCTTATTTTAAAAGGTCTGCTGTGGTTCGGCATCTGCGGCGAAATCATGGGCATGGCGTTCAGCACGCTGACAGGCAAATATTATTCTGTTGTTCAGATTATTGCGATTTTCCTGCTTATTCCGTTTATTCAGGCATTGGGCGTTCTGATTTTCAACAAGCCCTATGACCCCAAAAAGAACATATTCCCGAAGATTTATTTATCAACCTCAAGCCGTGAGGAATGGGGCGGCAACATTCTTATGCTCGCTGTTCTCCTCGGTATCAGCATCTACAACGGCGACTGGTACGCAATAGGCTTCTCGCTGACAGGCATGATTTTCGGCGCGCTCGGCTGGTGTCTCGGCATTTTCTTCTACGATATACAGATACATCCCCTTAAAAACGGAAAATACATCTTCGGCAAGTATCAGAAAAATATTGACGGCTGGAAGATTATGGAGTTTACACTCGGCGCGTCGGGCGGTCTCGGCTTCGGAATTTTCTTTGAAGCAACCAAGAACAGCCTCCTCAAAGAGAGACTTGACATAATCAACCTTAACGGCTTCTGGAATCCGTTCCCGAATTATCAGCCCCTTGTCGCGTGGGTAATTTTCGCCCTCGGTCTGTTAGCTGTGTTCCAGTACACAAAGAAAGGACAGGAGCACGAAAGAGGGTTTGAGCTCTTTGAAAGAGTTACGCTGTTCGCACTCCCCGCTATCCCGATTTTCCTCGGCAACGGAATTTCAGCGCAGCTTCTCGCGTTCTCATCACTCGTATTTGTTGCGGCTGAGCAGGTTGTATTTGACCGCGCATCGAAGAATCCGAAAAAGAAAATCTATGGCATTGTTTTCGCGATTATTCTTGCGATTTCGATTATATTGCAGATATTCTTTGAGCTTCCGCCTGTTGCGTACATACTCATGTACTGGATTTACTACCTTGTTGCGGACAACTGCACAAGAAGAAGGTTCGACGGCTCAGGCATAACGGTTATCGGCTACTTCCTGCTCCAGGGATTGGCACTCACATTGATAATTCTTTTCGCCTGCTGATTGAATTACATAAAAAAGCCACCACAAGTTCGCTTGTGGTGGTTATTTTTTATTCATTCCATTTAAAGCTTCCCGAAAGAAGTGTTGTCTGCTCAGCGGCGACGGTAAGGATTCCGCCGTCCGTTGTGCCGAGCTTTTCGCTGCCGTCGGGGAGGATTATTTTGCACTCGCACGGCTGGAGGGTGGTTACAAACGGGATATGCCCCGCAAGTATCGCAAGATCACCCTCAATGCCTCTGACAGCGAGCATCTTTACCTCATCCGAAAACATTCTGCCCTCGGGAGATGTTATATTAAGCTGAAAGGTGTTCATTATTTCATCTTCGCCGCCTTTTCAACTGCCTCGTCAATTGTGCCGACATACAGAAAAGCGGACTCGGGCAAATCGTCATGCTTGCCCTCGATAATCTCTTTGAATCCGCGGATTGTCTCCGAAAGCGGAACATAAATGCCGGGGAAGCCGTTGAACTTCTCAGAAACGTGAAGCGGCTGAGACAGGAAACGCTGAACCTTTCTCGCGCGGGAAACAAGCAGCTTATCCTCATCGGAAAGCTCATCCATGCCCATGATAGCGATAATATCCATAAGCTCGTTGTAACGCTGGAGGATACGCTGAACCTCTTTGGCAACATTGTAATGCTCCGCGCCGAGGATGTCAGCGGAAAGGATACGGCTTGTGGATTCAAGAGGGTCAACCGCGGGATAAATACCCTGAGAGGCAATGCTTCTTGAAAGAACGGTTGTCGCGTCAAGGTGGGCAAATGTGGTCGCGGGCGCGGGGTCGGTAAGGTCGTCGGCAGGAACATAAACTGCCTGAACAGATGTTATGGAGCCGCGCTTTGTTGATGTAATTCTCTCCTGCAAGGTACCCATTTCGGTAGCAAGTGCCGGCTGATAGCCAACGGCTGAGGGCATTCTGCCGAGAAGCGCAGAAACCTCACTGCCTGCCTGTGTGAATCTGAAAATATTGTCTATGAAAAGGAGAACGTCCTGTCCCTCTCGGTCGCGGAAATATTCCGCCATTGTAAGTCCCGAAAGACCTACTCTCATTCTCGCTCCGGGCGGCTCATTCATCTGACCGTACATAAGCGCGGTGTTTTTGATAACGCCCGACTCTTTCATTTCATTGTAGAGGTCGTTGCCCTCTCTTGTGCGCTCACCAACGCCCGTGAAAACGGAAATGCCGCCGTGCTCAGTAGCAACATTGTTGATAAGCTCCATAATAAGAACTGTTTTGCCTACGCCTGCGCCGCCGAAAAGACCAACCTTGCCGCCCTTGGAATAGGGGCAGATAAGGTCGATAACCTTAATTCCCGTTTCAAGAATTTCGGTTGATGTCGCAAGCTCCGAATACTCGGGCGCGGGGCGGTGAATGTTCCAGCGTTCGCAGTCCTTAATCTCCTCGCCCTCGTCAACAACCTCGCCGAGAACATTGAAAATTCTGCCGAGAGTCTGCTGACCGACGGGAACGGTGATGGTCTGGAGAGTGTCTGTAACCTCGGTGCCTCTTTTAAGACCGTCGGTTGAAGCCATGGCGATACATCTTGCGGTGTTGTCGCCGATATGCTGAGCAACCTCAACGGTGAGCTGTCTGTCGCCGACAGGCATTGTCAGCGCGTTATATATGGGAGGAAGCTCGCCTTCCTCAAAACGAACATCGACAACAGGTCCCATGACCTGTAAAACGACGCCTTTATGATTTGCCAATTATATCACTCCTTATACATTGCTTCCTGCGATGATTTCCGTAATCTCCTGCGTGATTGCGCCCTGGCGTGCTCTGTTGTAGGCAAGCTGAAGGTCGTCAATCATCGTCTGAGCGTTCTTGCCTGCGGAATCCATAGCCATTCTGCGCGCTACAACCTCGCAGGTGTAGCTTTCCTTGACCGCGCCCATAATCATGCCCGTAACATACTCGGGTACAGCCGCGTCAAGAATATAACGCTCGTCGGGCTCAAAAAGAATACCCGCGCCCGATGAGGCTTCGGTTTTCTCAATCGGGAGAACCCACTGAGTGAAAGCCTCCTGCTTCATCATGGAAATATATTTCGTGCTGATTATGCCGAGGCGGTCAAATTCGCCGTCTGTAAATTCCTCGCAGAGCTTTTTCGCCATAGCGTAGCTGTCCGCACCCGAAAAAGTCTCTGACGAAACGAACTCCGCGCCGAATCTTTCGCACGCGCGCTTGCCTATCGGGATAAACTCAGCATCGGGGTATTTAGCCGCTTCACGGAAAATATTGGCGTTATAGCCGCCCGCAAGTCCCCTGTCGCCTGCGATAATGATAATTTTGGTCTTGCCCGTTTCATCGCTCGACTTCATATAAGGGCTTTCGGCACATTCACGGCATGAAGCAAGCTGATTGATAATTGCCTTAACCGCCGAGAGATATTCACGGCTTCTGTCCATGGCAAGCGTAGCTCCTCTTATTTTGGAGGACGCGACAAGTCCCATGGCTTTTGTGAGATGCAGGGTTGAATCAACGCTCTTTATTCTGTTTCTGAGTGCTTTTATATCTGCTCCCACAGCTCTCACCTCTGCATTTCTTTAAGTGCGGTTTCGAGCTTTTCTATATCCTCGGGGTCATAATATCCCGACTCAAAGCGGATAAGCAGGTCTTCATACTTGTTTTCAAGCATGGTGTAGAGGTCCTGCTCATATTCCTTGACCTTTACAACGGGAACATTCTCAAGGAAGCCTTTTGTTACGGCGTAGATAATCGCAACCTGACAGCCTACTCGGACGGGAGAGTTTCTGTCCTGCTTGAGGACTTCAACAATTCTTTCGCCCATGGCAAGTCGCTTTTTAGTGTCAGAGTCAAGGTCTGAGCCGAACTGAGCAAATGCCCGAAGTTCACGATACTGAGAATAGAGAAGCTTCAGCTCGCCCGATACCTTTTTCATGGCCTTTAACTGAGCCGAACCGCCGACACGGCTTACGGAAATACCCGGGTTGATAGCGGGCATGATTCCCGAATGGAAAAGCTCGGTTTCAAGGAAAATCTGACCGTCCGTAATCGAAATAACATTTGTGGGAATATACGCCGAAACATCGCCTGCCTGTGTTTCGATAACGGGCAGAGCGGTTATAGTGCCTCCGCCGTATTCGGGAGCAACACACGCCGAGCGTTCAAGAAGTCTTGAATGGAGATAGAAAACATCGCCGGGGTAGGCTTCTCGTCCGGGCGGACGGCGGATAAGCAGAGACAGTGCACGGTAAGCTACCGCGTGCTTACTCAAATCGTCGTAAATTATAAGAACATCTTTGCCCTGCTCGCGGAAATACTCCGCCATTGCGCAGCCCGAATAGGGAGCGATATACTGAAGCGGTGCGCTTTCCGAAGCGGAAGCGGAAACGATTATTGTATATTCCATTGCCCCCGCCTGCTCAAGCATTGACGCAAGCTGAACAACAGATGTATTTTTCTGACCGATTGCAACATAGATGCAGATAACATCAGTGTTGCGCTGGTTGATTATTGTGTCAATTACAATCTCGGTTTTACCTGTCTGACGGTCGCCGATAATCAGCTCACGCTGACCGCGGCCTATGGGAATCATGCTGTCGATAGCCTTAATGCCCGTCTGGAGGGGCTTGTTAACGCTCTGACGCTTGATTATGCCGGGTGCCTCAGATTCAATCGGGTGAGTTTCGGTGCAGGCAGCGGGACCTTTGCCGTCAATCGGCTCACCGAGGGCGTTTACAACTCTGCCTAAGAGAGCGTCGCCGACGGGAACGGAAAGAACTCTGCCTGTCCTGCGGACGGTTGAGCCTTCCTTGATGCCGTCCTTATTTGAAAGAACAGCAACGGAAACGGTTTCACTTTCAAGGTTCTGAGCAAGACCGAAGCTGCCGTCGTCAAATTCGAGCAGCTCGCTTGACATACAGTTGCGAAGACCGTAAACCTTTGCGATACCGTCGCCGACAAGAATTACAGTACCCGTTTCAGCCATTTCAATCTGAGACTTGTAATTTTTTATCTGATTTTTAATTATATTACTGATTTCCTCAGGTCTGGAATTCACTTATACATCACTTCTTTCAATTCGTGCAGACGGTTGCGTACACTGCCGTCAATAATTTTGCCGTCAATGCCGACAACCATGCCGCCGATAAGGGATTTATCGGTTTTACATTCAAGCACAACCCTGTTGCCGCATATCTTTTGCAGTTTGAGGGAAAGAGCGTCCTTCTGAGCTTCTGTAAGCTCGACGGCGCTTGTAACCTGAGCGACCGATATTTTATCTGCTTCTGAGCAAAGCTCTCTGAATGCCGTTACGCAGTCCCTGATTTCTCGCGCTCTACCTCTTTCGCAAAGCAGAGAAACAAAGGAAACAACATATTCATGCAAACCCGCGAACGCCTGCTCAACAGCATTTATGCGCTCCGATTTCGGAATATTGGGCGATGAAAGAAAATCGAGATATTCGGGATTTTCGTCAACAACCTCAACAACCGTGTCGAGCGCAGATGAAATCTCTTTAACGCAATCTGTTTCCTGCGAGAGGTCAAACAATGCCTTGGCGTATTCGTTAATTACCTGTGCCATTGTCTTCACCTATCCCCTCAATAAAGGAGTCTATAAAGCCGCGGTGGTCTTCCTCATTGATTTCGCGTTCAAGCATTTTCTCTGCAAGCAGAGCGGAAACATCAGCAATTTCATGCTTGATTTCGTCGGCTGCCTTTTGCTTTTCAAGCTGAGCCTCGCTGTGAGCCTGGCGGATAATTCCGTCCGCCTTGACCTTTGCGTCGTCGAGGATTTTTGCGCTGCGGCTGTCCGCGGTTTTAGCGGCTGACTTTATCATTTCGTCGGCTTCGTCCTGCGCTGTTCTAAGCTTGGCTTCGTAAGTGTCCCTGTCGCTCTGAGCGGCAAGCTTTGCCTGCTCGGCTTCGGAATACTCGCTGTCGATAGCTTCCTTGCGCTTGTCAAGTACCTTACGCACAGGCTTATAAAGAAACTTTTTGAAAATGATAAAAATTAAAAGCAGATTTAAAAGAGAAATCAAAATATCCCATATATTTACAGAGATGACTTCCAATGACTGCATTTTAAATCACTCCATTAACCGATAGTTTCCATAAATACTTTAATAAGTGTTGAGGGCGCAACAAAGATAAGAAGAAGCGCGATAACAAGAGCATAAAGACCTGTTGTTTCTGCGATAGCGCAGCCGATAATCATTGTTGATGTTACATCGCCTTTGCACTCAGGCTGACGGCCGATAGCTTCGCAGGCTCTCGCAACAGCGTTACCTTCGCCGATACCGGGGCCGATACCCGCGATCATTGCCATACCTGCGCCAAGAGCGCAGCAGCCTAAAATAATACCAATAGCAAGTTCTGTCATTTTAAATTACCTCCGTTTCAGCTTGCGCTGATTTATTTTTGGATTTTTTATTTTTCTTTCGATTCATTCGTTTCTCCCATTCCTCAACGGGGAAACCGCCTGAAACATAAAGCATTGTAAGCATTGCAAAAATGAATGCCTGTATGCAGCCGCTGAATATGTCAAAATACAGCGAAAGCACTGCGGGAATACCCACTCTGAACAGCGGGAACTCGCCGAGAACGCCGGGGAGCTTACCTAAAATCGCGTTTGATACCGTTGTAAGCGCGGCGGCAACAAGGACGGAAATAACCGAGCCCGAAAGAACATTTCCGTAATGACGGAAAGACATTGAAACAGGTGTCGCGATTTCCGAAATGATGTTGAAGGGCGTGAAAATCGGTATCGGCTCGGTGAAGCCCTTGAGGTAGCTGAGAAGACCGCCCTTGAGCTTATAGTATGTTATAAGCACGAAAACAAGTATCGCCCAGCCCGCAACAACATTGAGGTCTGATGTGGGAGGATAAAGCCCCACGAGAGTCATAAGACTCGAAAAAACGGAAAGCGCGATTATGCTTCCGACAAAGGGAGAAAACGCCTTGAAGTACTCGCCCATGTTCTCGTGAACGAGCTTGTCGGTTTTCTCGACTATCCATTCCGCTATCATCTGACGGCGCAGACCGCCTTTTTCGCTTATGCCGTGCGTAAGATACAGGCAGAAGAAAAACAGAGAAATGATAACAAGCCACGAATTAACCTGCGATTCGGTTATTGGCATATCCTGAAGCGGCATCGGCACGGTAAAAAATATATTCGCGCCTGCGATACGCACACCCTCCGACTCGGGATTTGTGATAATCCTCAGCGCGATTGCCGCGGCAAAGGGAACAACCGAAAGGATAATGAGCAGGGCGTCAGCCAGCTTGAAGCCGACACTTTTTTCTTTCATAAAACATCACCCCCTTGTGAAACAAGATAATTATTGATTATTATTTTTCTTATCAAAATACGCTCTGAAAAATATTGCGATTCGCGGGAAAAGAAGCGTAATTGCAAAAGCAATAACATTGAAGCAGTTGAAGATACACGCCACCGCGGCAAACGCCACAAGCATGAGCATACGAAGCGACTGAGAAAGCCTTACCTTTTTCTTTGCGCCTTCAGCGTCAAGAAGCACGGCTTTCTGCACGGTGATGCCCATGAGCAGGAAGTTGAGTACAGACACAAACGCGCCTAAAAGATTGCCGAGGAGCACAGTGTAATCCCATTTATGAAGAATGAGGAAAACCGCCTCCAGAAGCAAACTGAAAACAACCACGAAAGAAGCGATATAAAGCGTTTCTTTTTTAACTGTCTTATCTATTTTTACCATTTTCTCAGCACCTAACACAAAATTGTAGTATAACAGAGTTATTATACTACATAATGAATGATTTTTCTATACTTTTTATAAATTTACTGATTAAGAATTCCCGCCTTATTCATAAGGATAACAAAATCGTTTTCTGAGATTTCATTGCCGTCCTTATCATAAAACCTGCCGTGAGTATCATTCTCGGCAACGAGCTTTTTATTTTTGTCATAATATTTTATTCGCTCGGTGCTTCCGTCAGCATTATAGACGGGCTCTTCATAATGATTCTTTTTGCCGTCGGCGTCATAATGCTCAACAAGAAGATCATTCCCCTGCTCGTCCTTATGATAAACCTGCTTCTCATCCCCTGCCTTGACAGATGAAGTCTTCGCTTCACTGCCTGTGGTGAACGCGGTAGTAGAACCGGTTGTCGATTCGGTTTTCTCTGCATTTTCATTGTCATTTTTCGCGCAGGCGCAGAGAGCGGAAAGAATAAGCGTAAGTGCGGAAAGAATACATATTATTTTTTTCATAAAATCACCCCGAAACGATTATATTATAAAACAAACACTTTGTAAAGAAATAAATTTTTCTTGACAAAAAAAGGTAATATGTTTTATAATTTCAATAATGAATGTAATTCATAAGCGTCAACGGCATCATCTTACAATATACGGTGTGCGGTGAACGCAAAAAGTTTAAACGGAGGTTTTTAAAATGGCAAAATTTGTATGCGGCGTATGCGGCTATGTTTATGAGGGCGAAGCAGCTCCCGAGAAGTGCCCCCAGTGCGGCGTACCCGCTTCTAAATTCTCAAAGCAGGAAGAAGGACTTACATGGGCGGCTGAGCACGTTGTAGGTATCGCTCAGGGCGTTCCCGAAGATATTATCGAGGATCTTCGCGCTAACTTCAACGGCGAGTGCTCAGAGGTTGGTATGTACCTCGCAATGGCAAGAGTAGCTCACAGAGAGGGCTATCCCGAAATCGGTCTTTACTGGGAAAAGGCGGCTTATGAAGAGGCTGAGCACGCGGCAAAATTCGCGGAGCTTCTCGGTGAAGTTGTTACAGACAGCACAAAGAAAAACCTTGAAATGCGCGTAGCGGCTGAAAACGGTGCAACAGCAGGCAAATTTGACCTCGCAAAGAGAGCTAAAGCGGCTGACCTTGACGCTATCCATGACACAGTTCATGAAATGGCAAAGGACGAAGCTCGCCACGGCAAGGCATTCGCAGGTCTTCTCAAGAGATATTTCGGCTGATAAAGCTGACATATAATAAATTATAAGGAGTTTTACCATGGACATCAAAGAAAAAATCGAAGAAATTGTCAAGAATGTAAAGAACAGCAAAGACCTTAAGGAAAAGTTTGCAACAAACCCCGTTAAGGTTGTTGAAGAAATCCTCGGCATCGACCTTCCCGATGAACTCATCGAAAAAATCATCGAAGGCGCAAAGGAAAAACTCGAAGGTCCTGCAGAAAATGCAGAAGACATCGCAACAGGTCTCCTCGGCAAAATCAAAGCTCTTTTCGGCGGCAAGAAATAATCACGCACTTTAAATGTACATAATGTAATATGAAAAAGATATGCTATCATCTCGGTAGCATATCTTTTTTGTCTGAATGTACTCTGAACGCAAAAAGGGAACCGGCGATTAACCGATTCCCTTTATTTTAAAATGCTGTGTTATCTGTCAGGCAGAAAGGATAAGGCATGCATACTGCTTGCCGCTGGCTTTGTACCATGCGATACCGAACTTTGTAAATTTGGTATTGCACATATTCTGCTTATGCTGTGAAGATGCTTCCCAGTTGCTTATAATGTCTGCCGCGTCAGTGAATTTTGTTGCGGAAGCAATATTTTCAGCAGATGAGCTGGGCTTTGTGAGCTTAAGATCATCAAAAACTGTAACATACTTATTACCGTTCGGTCTTGTATGATCGAATTTTGTTGCAAGCTCTTTTGCTCTTACAGCAGCAGCCTTTGTAAGGTTTGCGTCAGACTTAATGTCAGCTACGCCCTGCTTCTTTCTCAGTGCGTTTATTGCTGTTGCGCATTCCTTAAGAAACGCTTCATCAGTACGCGGATTCTGAGTTGTTGTGGTTGTCTTTTTGGTTGTAGTGGTTTTTTTAGTTGTGGTTTTTGCGGTTGTTTTCTTTGTTGTAACTTTCTGGCTGACAGTTGTTGTGGGTTTGCTGTCATCGGGCTTCGGGTCTTTCTTATCTGCAAAGCTGAACCAGCCTGTGATGGTAACAATTATAGCAGAAAAGAAAGCTACGATTTTTGCAAAAAAGTTTGACATAATAGATTTCCTCCATTACTTAAAATTATTTTGATGATTAGAATATACACCTTTTTTTGC